>JAZQSZ010000042.1:0-2382 GCA_045630365.1 Paludibacteraceae bacterium
GGTGATACCTTCGGTTATGATACCGAGTATGTGAAGAACAATTTCCTCTGCACCAACGATGGATATATCTATTTCTTCCCTGAGTATTTGGATACCCAACGCAAGGTACAAGCTTTCTTCCTCAATCCTGAGAACCGTGCGGCTCACGAGAATAATTGCAATATCGAGAACGTGATGAACGGTCTGTTGTACTTGCATTGCGAGGTATTGTTCGTGCGTGATCAGAAGAATCCATCGATGCTTCACCCACGTATTGCGCTCTATCAGTCGCACAATTACCAAGAGCTCTATAGCGACCAACGTCAGTTGTTGGCGGATATCCATAATGATTATTTCTACCACCGTCATACCTCTTTCTGGCGCGAGTCTGCGCTCAAGAAACTCCCTACTTTGATTGCAGCTACTGATATGCTTTGCTGTGGTGAGGATTTGGGTATGGTGCCATCTTGTGTGCCTGATGTGATGAGTCAGTTGCAGATTCTCTCGTTGGAGATCCAACGTATGCCTAAGGATCCTACGGTAGCGTTTGCGCATCCTGCGGATGCTCCATATATGAGTGTTTGTACGATTGGTACTCACGATATGAATCCTGTTCGTGCTTGGTGGGAAGAGGATCGTGCTGTGACTCAGAAGTTCTACAATGAGCAGATGGGTTGGTGGGGTGAAGCTCCACAAGAGATGACTCCAGAGATTGCTGAGTTTATCGTTAATCAGCATATGTATAGTCCAGCTATGTGGGTTATTTTGCCATTGCAAGACTGGTTTGCAATTGATGGTGATATCCGTTTGGCAGACCAACATGCTGAGCGTATCAATTTGCCTTCTAACCCAGAGCATTTCTGGAACTACCGTATGCACCTCACTTTGGAGGAGTTGTTGAAGAAGGATGCGTTCAACGCTCACTTGCGCGACTTGACTAAGGTAAGATAATTTCCTGTCTATACACAAAAAGAGGATGTACCACTCGGTCATCCTCTTTTTGTCAATCGGTGAATGACGGTGAATGGCGGTTAATATCGGTTAATAACGGTTAATAACGGTTCACCTCTAAACAGTAAACAGTAGGCACAATCCCTATAACACAATGAAACGCTTTACATTTATTTTTGCTTTGTTATTAGCAACCACCACTATGATGGCAGAGGAGTTTACTCTTGGTAAGCTAAGGTTCAAGACCTTATCTGATACAGAGGTTGAGCTTGTAGGTGCTGATAAAGGTGTTACAAACCTTGATCTTAACTCACCCATCACTTATCAAGGCAAATCATACAGCGTGACGAGTATTGGAAGGGGTGCGTTCGCTGCTTGCGAAAGTTTGACATCTGTCACTATCGGCAACAGCGTAACGAGTATTGGAGAGAGGGCATTCTTTCGTTGCACTGGTTTGACTTCTGTGACTATCCCTAATAGCGTAACGAGTATTGGAGATTTGGCGTTCGGTGGTTGCAAAAGTTTGACTTCTGTGACTATCCCTAATAGTGTAACTAGTATTGGAAAGGGTGCGTTCGCTGCTTGCGAAAGTTTGACTTCTGTGACTATCCCTAACAGCGTAACGAGTATTGGAGAGGATGCGTTCGCTGGTTGCTCAGGTTTGACTTCTGTGACTATCCCTAATAGTGTAACCAGTATTGGAGAGAGGGCGTTCGCTGGTTGCTCTAGTTTGACTTCCGTTACTATCCCTAATAGCGTAACGAGCATTGGAGATATGGTGTTCTGGGATTGCAAAAGTTTGACTTCCGTTACTATCCCTAATAGTGTAACCAGTATTGGAGAGAGGGCGTTCTTGGGTTGCGACAGTTTAACTTCGGTCACCGTCCCAAGACGCACAACGACAGCTAAAAAAGCTTTCCCAAAGCACACCCGAATCATCCGTAAGAAGTGCGCTACCGGTGTAAGGTGTAGGGAGTAGATACCAACCAACAGGCACGCCCATAAAGCGTGCCTGTATTATTTTTTCTACGATCTTCTTTTTCTTCTGCTCACCAATGCAGCGCGCTGCATTCTTTTGAGAAGAAGAAAAAATTGTCCTTGATTTTTAAGGGCACTTCTATAAATTGCTTTATGAAGATTTTGGGGTTTATATTGAGCAGATAGTAGTGCGGAGTGAAAGAGTGGTGCGAGCACCACGATTGAGTGACAATCTGCTATATGCCAATAGAAAACCAAAAGATCATAAAAGTGCTTAATGTATACGTTATTTAATGCTTACGAGTAAACGTGCAATTTAAAGAAGAGCCCATCATTTTTGTAGGCACGAAGTGCCGTATTCTTGTTTCAAAAAAAAGGTTATAGGTTATGGTTTATAGTTTAAGGTTTATAGGTAAGATCAGCAGCTTTGCTGCATTTCCTCACCTCTTGCCTTTAGCCCATAGCCCATCGCCA
>JAZQSZ010000043.1:0-2878 GCA_045630365.1 Paludibacteraceae bacterium
CTGCCAAACGTTTGACATGGACTCTACCCAAGCTACTCGCTGGAATGCGGCGGATCATGCCTTCAAACCAGCTATGTCTGTTATCTATTTGGGTGCCAACGACTTCTCTGTATCCATGCAACCTAAATACGAGTCTTTCCGTGACAACTACTACCGTATGATCAAGCAGATGAAGGCGAATTATGGCGAGGACCACCCTGTGCTTTGTGTGGCTACTAAGACGCATGAGTTCTTGGGTGAGTATGTTCGTGAGATGGCTAAGAACTGTGGTATGAAGAATGTTCATTACCTCGTTTATTGCCCTGCTCAGCACAACCACACTAACGAGGATTTGGGTGCAGATGTTCACCCTAACTACAATGGTCAAAAGAAGAAAGCATATTCTATCATCCCTTATATCGCCACCATCACCGGCTGGGGTCTGCAAGATACCGTTGTGGAGTAATGTTAGCTCTCAAATAATCGTTCGAGCAAATGCGAGATAAGAACTCTAAAACTACAAATCCAATTTTGCAATGCTCACCCGGCAACGAGTTGCCCTTATGAGCATTGCAAAATACAGCAATTGATTTTTAATTATTTTTGTAGGCTCATAGAGCCGTATTTTTGTTTCTAAATAATTTTGAATAATTTTCTATAATTTTTTATAATTTTTGGATAGAAAGTCTTTCAACTCTCAACTCTCATGAAAACCATATCTTTTTTCTTACTCATTAGCCTCATCGCCTTCGCGCCACTTCGCCTAAAGGCAGAGACTGTTCCTGCCACCGACTCTCGTATCACGTTCGTCGGACGCTCTGTTATCGAGAACGATTCTTATCGTTTTGATTTTCCTTCTACCTATTTCCGTGTATCTTTCACAGGCAAGAAACTCTCTATGCGTGTTACGGATACCAAGCGCAACTACTATGCTGTTTTTGTGAACACTCCTACCTCTGCCGAGCCTACTCGTATCGTAGAGGTTAAGGGTACAGATACTATTATCGATCTCGTTTTGCCAGCGGATCTTAAACCGCTCAAAACCAAAGAGTATCAAGTGGTTATCCAACGCCGTACGGAGGCTAACTGCGGTACAACTACTGTCAAGGAGTTTATCACGGATGGCAAGTTCCTCCAAGCAGAGCCTCTCAAAACACGTCAAATTGAGTTTATCGGCGACAGTTATACCTGTGGTTATGGTATTGACGCTCCATCTCGTCGTGACCCATTCAAGGATGAGACCGAGAATGCTTCTCGCACCTATGCTAGTATCGTTGCTCGCTATTTCGATGCGGATTATTTCACTATTTGTCACTCTGGTCGTGGTATCACTCGCAACGCAGGTTCAGGTGTACCTTGGGAGGTGATGACGGATATCTATCAATACACTCTTGACCGTGATTCACTCTCACGCTGGAATGCTGCGGATTGTGCCTTCAAACCTGCGATGACGGTGATTTACTTGGGTGCGAATGACTTCTCTTCATCCATGGCGCCATCTTATGATAAGTTCTATAAGGATTATGTGCGTTTGATGGGCTATGTCAAGGCTAATTATGGTGAGGATCACCCTATTTTGTGTGTTTCAACCAAGGCACATGACTATTTGTTCACTTATGTGAAACAAGTGGTTAAGACTTGTGGTCTTAAGAATGTGGAGTATTTGGGCTATTTCCCAGCTCAGCATCACAATACCGATGAGGATTTGGGCGCAGGCTGGCATCCTAACTATTTGGGTCAAAAGAAATTGGCTTTCTCCATCATCCCTTATATCGCCACCATCACGGGCTGGGGCTTGCAAGATGTGGTCGTAGAATAAACCCTAAACAGTAGCGGCTTTGCCGCGTCCACTAAACAACTAATCGCCATTTATGCCAACTCGCATAAGTGGCGATTTGTTTTTCCCTAAAGTCTAAACACTTCGACACATTTTTTTATGCAATAATGCAATAATGCAATATTCGGAGCAAGCCAGGTGTGAGTTAGAGGGGAAAAAGGAGCATACACATTTATGAACAACTTCCTACTGTGTAGCGAAAAGGTATTGCAGATAGATATCTATCTTTTTTGCAAATAATTACTCCCCTTACTTGCGTATGTGCATTTTTTGCTGTATCTTTGCGGACAAATGAGGAATAAAAAGCGAAAAATCAGAAAAACGCAAAAAAAATAAACTTTTTTCGTGATACTGACAAGTTTTAGCAGTTTGGTGTAGTAATTTTGCCGAAAATTTGAAAAAATCAGCAAAAAACAAGTATTAACCCACAAAATTACTACAATTATGCAAACATCAAACATGCTATTTATCCCTTTTGGCGACACCCACGAAATGGCATCTGGTACAATCTCCATCCACCCAACAAGCGCAATGCCAAATACAACCAAACAAGTAAAATCAACTACTATGACCGATAAAATCAAAGACCAGGAGCGCGAGGAGCTCCACAAAGCCATCTGGAGCATTGCTGACGACCTACGAGGTAGCGTGGACGGCTGGGACTTCAAACAGTATGTGCTAGGCATCATGTTCTATCGCTATATCAGCGAGAACCTCACTCACTATATCAACCAAGGCGAACACGAGTCTGGCAATGCCGATTTCGATTATGCGTTGCTTTCGGATGCGGAGGCAGAGCTCGCACGTGCGGGATTAATAGAGGAAAAGGGCTTCTTTATCCTCCCAAGCCAACTGTTCTGCAATGTGCGCCGTCGTGCCAAGAACGACGAGAACCTCAATATCACCCTTGAGAATGCTTTTCGCGCCATCGAGCAGAGTGCACAGGGTGCAGACAGCGAAGGCGATTTCGCTGGACTCTTTGCCGATGTGGATATCAATAGCCCTAAGTTGGGCGCCACCCTCTCTAAACGCAACGAGAAACTCTGCAAGCTCCTTGACGGT
>JAZQSZ010000044.1:0-1996 GCA_045630365.1 Paludibacteraceae bacterium
TTTGCTCGTTCTCACGAAACAGGTTCGCGGTGTACAACATCTTGTCAACCAAGGTCGTTTTACCGTGGTCAACGTGTGCGATGATTGCTATATTTCTGATGTTTTGCATAAGTCTTTTGTGTGCCTGTATGTACGCGCACACTGCGCATATTACGAAAAAGCCTGCAAAATTAGTGAATTTTCTTCACATACGCAAGAAAAATCGCATAAAACTTGTGCATTCCAAAAAAATACACTACTTTTGCTTCTCAAAATTCACCATTCCCGATGAAATATCGCTTTGCCGACATACTCATAGACACATCCTCGCACTGCGTAACGCGCCACGCGCGCCCCCTGCGACTTACCAACATCGAGTTCCGATTGCTCGAGTATTTAGCGCAAAACGCCGACCACATCTGTTCGCGAGAGGATATTCTGAACCATGTTTGGGGGCAGCAATTTCAGTACGACACGGGCACGATAGATGTTCATCTCCATTCCTTGCGACGCAAGTTGGGTTTCGACAATCAATATCCCATTGCATCCATTCGTAACGTAGGTATTATCTTGCACACGCAACCTAAACAGCAACTTCATACGCTCAATATACAAGAGTTTGCTGTTCAATGGATTACTGATCATGAGTCAGATTTTCAAACCAAGCAACTCACTCCTCGTTTGCACCTTGATCCGTTTGTGAGTGAGATCACCATCTCGCCGCAAGATCTCCGCCAGATGTTGGACGGTATTCTGCAAGTCCTTTTGTCTGTCTCTCACCCAGGTATCATCCATATCAAATCCCACTTAGGCAGCCATTATTTCTCCTTATCGTTGGACGTCAACGGCACCGTCAATGAGCTTCGTATCCCGTTGGCGTGATAATTTAAGGTAGATTTAAGTCAGTTTTATTTCAAAACTAGTACCTTTGCCGCAAATTTCATGATTATGCGACAAAGACTACTTCTTTTTCTTCTTTTTTGCCCGCTTTGGGTGTTTGCTGACAAGGACTCTACGGCTGTTTTTCAGGGCTATAGTGGCGGCATGATGGTGCATGCGGGTTATCTGTTTGGCGACAATCCCGCTGCGGTTCTTCCTTCGGGAGAATCCCTTTCTTCACAGGGGCTCACGGCTGGTATTGGTGGCTCGCTAAGAGTCAACCTCAAGCGACATCTTCGTGTGGGTTGCGAGGGTTTTGTTTCTACGATGAATAGCCAACTGACTAGTCAACGAAACTACTTGCAATCAGGCAGTTATGTCCGCACGGGTTGGGGCGGAGTATTGGCAGATGCTTGCTGGCGTGGCGAGCGCTTCTGGCCTTTTATTGGTGGCTCCATAGGCGGTGGCGCCATGCACACGTTGGCGGTGGCAGAAGGTAGCGAAGAGGATTGGTTGCCCGAGGAGTCTGCCGTCTTGCACAAACAAGGTTTTATGTATGTCAATCCGTATGCGGGTATTGATTTTTGCCTCACTCCAAGAGTGCATGTCTGCCTTCGTTTTGATTGGATGTTGGCTTTTGCCCAAAAGCAATTGCTCTATCCCACAGGTCCTCGCCTCTATATCGGATTTATGTTCTGTCATTAAGTTTAACTTCCAACAACGCAACGGTCTTCAAATGAACTTCTCAGGTGTTCTTCTTGGTTTAGTTTCTTTTCTTTGTATAGGTCTTTTTCATCCTTTGGTGATCAAGGGCGAGTATTATTTCGGCACCAAATGTTGGTGGGTGTTTGCTTTTGTGGGCGTAGGCATGCTTATTGGCTCGTTGTTTGCAAGCAATATGTATCTATCTGTGATTCTTGGAGTTATTGCATTCTCTAGTTTCTGGTCTATCCTCGAACTCTTCCAGCAGAAGAAGCGTGTAGAGCGTGGTTGGTTTCCCAAAAATCCCAAGCGGAAGTAGGGTTTTAATTGGTAAATTTCATACGGATGATCTCAAGGCGATTATGGTTAGAAGTATCGGTAATCATTCGACGACATTCCAATGAGGTTCCAATGAGGTTCCAATCAGATTCCAATG
>JAZQSZ010000045.1:0-15720 GCA_045630365.1 Paludibacteraceae bacterium
TGGTTCTGGACGTAACCCATTTATCCAACTCTCTAAGGACTCTCTGTTGTTCTCTGTTCCAGAGAAAATCAAAGTGCCAATGACAACCAATGCGGTGTTTGAGAAGGTGATTATCATGATTCGTGCTAACAACTCTAACACCACCGACCAAATCACATTCCTCAATCCTAAAGTAGGCGAGGAGAATGTCTTTGAGATTGATGTCAAAGAGCGCTTTGGTGATGATATAGCTATCTTCCCATTGCATTTCCTATCTATTAAAATGGTTCCTACTTCTGCTACTCCTAAGGGAGAATGTTATGTCACATTGCCAGGTATTATTGAGATCTTTGATGAGAATACTACAGATGTAGAGGATGTTATCTCAGAGACAACTTCTAACAAGAAATTTATCAAGGAAGGCAACCTCTATATCCAAACGATGGATAAGACGTACAATGTGTTAGGTACACAAGTGAGCAAGTAAAATAAAACTAAAATTGAATCAATATGAAAAAAACATTTCTTTTTCTTCTAGGTATCTCTGCTGCTTTGATGGCAAGTGCTGAGATACGCGTACTCAGCGATGTGAAGTTGGGCGAAGGTTTCTTCCCACGCTTTGCTGATGCAGAGACAGTTACTTATCTCGCTGCGGAAAATGCTTCTTATGTTGAAGTTGCATCTGATGCAGAGCTTCGCGTAGATAACGAGAATCTTGATCTCAATCTCTACCGCCATGGCGAGAAAACAGTTCTCAAACCTCATGGTGATGAGAACTATATCTGCGCATCTCTATCTCCAGATCAAACACGCATCCTCTTCCGTACCAAGAAAGGTACTGCCATCTGCGACCTCAATGGTAACGAACTCGTTAATCTTGGTCGCGAGATCAATGCCCCAGTATGGTATGGTAATGACTATGTAGTAGGTATGGATAGCGAGCACGATGGTTATTATAATACCGCTGCTGCTATTGTGATTGCTTCTGTTGAGACCAAACAGATGCAATATTTGACCAATCCTGCTGACATGGGTATCTTCCCTAATGTAGATGCAGCTTCTGGTCGTATTGTATATGGTACTGAGAGCGGCGACATCCGTATGTTGCAACTCAACCTCACCGAACAACCTATTCGCAAGGCTACCCCTCGTTTGGTGCAAAAACCTGATGGCAATCTCCTCAAGAGAATCCAAGTGAAAAAAGAAGCTATGGATCCATCTAACGTGAAGATTTATATCAACCCTGGTCACGGTGGTTATGAGTCAGATGACCGTTTGATGTATCTCTATCCTATTTTTGTCAATCAAGTAGTACAAGAGCCTTATACCCGTGAGCAAAGTTTCTGGGAGAGTGTATCTAACTTGGACAAAGGTATGCGTCTCGATACCATGCTACGTGATCTTGGCTTCCAAACTAAGATGTCTCGTATCACCAATACAGGAGATGATGACAAAGACTTGTATGACATCGTAGTGGAGGCTAATACCTATGGTGCTAACTTCATGCTTTCTATCCACTCTAATGCGGGTAACCCTTCTAACTATATTCTTCAACTTTATTCTGGTCGTACAGAAGGTGATAATAGCTCCTATAGCGATATGCCTGTTAATGAGGTAACAAGTCGCCGAATTGCTACTTTGATGGGTGACAACCAATATATGAATGAAGTTAGTTGCTGGACTCGCGTTCCTATGATTGCTGGTGATAAGACTTTCGCTAAAAACATCATGGGTTGGAGCAATGGTTATGGTGTACTTCGTTGGTTGAAAGTGCCTGGTACACTTTCTGAGGGTATGATGCACGACTATTTGCCTGAGACCTATCGTTTGATGAATATTGACTACAAACGTCAAGAGTCTTTCTATTTCGCTAAAACTTTCTATACATGGTTCTGCGAGAAAGAGTTGCCATATGGTGCAATCGGTGGTCGTATCCACGATGTTTACCAAAAGCAACTGTTCCCTGACTACAAGCCTAACAAGAATACCCGTGACGTATATCGTCCTATCCTCAAAGGTTTAGTGGAATTGTGGCAAGATGGCAACAAATTGGCTTCTTATACTACCGATACTCTCTACAATGGTTGCTACTTCTTCTGGAATCTCAAGCCTGGTACATATGTGGTTAAGGCTACACCTGATGGTTATTATGCACAAGAGCAAACATTGGTAGTTGAGAATAATAAGATCTCATACGCTAACTTTGGTTTGCAAATGAAACGTGAAACTCCACCTGAGGTGCTTAGCTATAGTCCAAAGGTAGAGATTACAGATAGTGTACTCGTTTCTACTCAATTGACTATCTCTTTCAACTGGGATATGAACGAAGAGGAAACAGCTAAAGCCCTTACTATCACACCTGCAGTTGAGGGTACTATCACCTTTGAGGATGATGCTCATACCATGCGCTTCAAACCTGCTTCACGCTTTGAACCAGGTGTTGAATATACTGTGACATTGGGTACTGGTGCTTGCCACCCAGATGCTACATTTGATAACCACCTACAAGCGCCATTTACCTTTAAGTTCCGTACTCAAAACCGTGGTTCTGTACGCGTTATCCAAACCTATCCTGCTAACGGAGCAGAGGGTATTCCTGTAGATGCTGCTTTTATTGCTATCTTTGATGGTAAGTTGGCTAACTCATCTAACAAATACTTCAAGGTATATGATGCAAAAGGTAATGATATCAGCCCAGTTTCTCGTAACGTGAAACTCAATGGTGTAGCTCCTGCTCCTTATGGCTCTGCTAAGTTTGAGTTGAAGGCTGGTACACTCAAAGCTAACTCTGAGTACAAAATGGTTATCGGTGCTGAGGTGGCTGACGTGAATGGTGTGATCGTTAATGACCCTGTAACCATTACATTCAAGACAGGTGAAGAGGTGACTTCTTCTCTTGCAATCACCAATAATTTGGATACGCTCTATTTTGAAGGCGATAAAGAGACATCAGTTGGCGTTACATCTGTTTCTACATTGAGAAATACTGCTTCTAAGTTCGAGGGCTTGGCATCTAACAAGTTGACTTATACCTTCTCTGAGACAAATGGCGAGGCTGTTTATCTAGTGGATGATGTGACCGCAATCAAAGGAAATGACAAATCTACTTTCGGTATGCATGTCTTTGGTGACTATACCTTCAATACTCTATATGCAAAGTGGGCTGTTGAGGGCGATATTCAATACACCAAGATTTGTGATCTCGATTATGCTGGCTGGCTCTACCAAGAGGCTAACACAGCAGCGCTTCCTGCAGGTGTAGATTACCAATTCATGGGCTTCAAGATCGTTCGCGGTACATCTTTCCTCTCTGAAAAAGGTGAGATCAGTATTGATGCTCTACGTGTTGATTTCCAAGAGTCTATAGATTCTGCGGTAGAGGATGTTGTGGCTCCTGAGCACGCACCTCTCAAAACCATCGAGAACGGTTATCTCCATATTCTTTTGAATGGAGTTGAGTATAACGCGCAAGGTGCTGTTGTGAAATAAACCAACAAATATCCTTGAATAAATAAAGACAGGGGACACAATCAGATTGTGTCCCCTATTTTTTTTACCTCTCGCCTCTTGCCTCTCGCCTCTTGCCTCTTACCTCTTGCCTCCCACCTCTCGCCTCTCACCTCTCGCCTATAAACCATAAACTTTCAACTAAAATTTGCATATATGCATTTTTTTTTGTAACTTTGCGGGCTAATTTGTATTCTGTATGAATTGGCGAAAAAGAATATTAATTGTTAACTATTAATTATTAACTATAAATATGGGTTTTATAGACATTATTACTAAATTGTTTGGCAACAAGTCGCAAAAAGATATGCAGGCTGTGATGCCATATGTGGAGAAAATAAAAGCGATCTATGCTGAGATAGATGCTTTGTCGGATGACGAACTCCGTGCACATAGTGCGGCACTTATGCAGCGTTTGCAAGATGCTGTGGCTGCGGATAAGTCTAAAATCGTGGAGTTGAAAGCTACCATCGAGTCTCTTGAGATCGATAAGCGCGAAAAGGTTTATAACGAAATCGATTCCCTTGAAAAAGAGATTCTTGATATCTATGACAAGACTTTAATGGATATTTTGCCAGATGCCTTCGCTATTGTCAAAAGTACCGCTCGTCGTTTCGCTCAAAATGAAACCATTATTGTAACGGCTACCCAGATGGATCGCGACTTAGCGGCAGATACTCGTTTTGACTTTGTGGAAATCGAGGGTGATAAGGCTATCTATCACAACTCATGGACTGCAGGTGGTAACGAGGTGGTATGGGATATGGTGCACTACGATGTACAGTTAATCGGTGGTATCGTTTTGCACGAAGGTAAGATTGCAGAGATGGCTACAGGTGAGGGTAAGACCCTCGTGGCTACTTTGCCTGTATTCCTCAATGCTTTGACCCATGAGGGTGTACACGTGGTAACGGTCAACGACTACCTCGCTAAGCGTGACTCTGAGTGGATGGGTCCTCTTTATATGTTCCATGGTCTCACTGTAGATTGTATTGATAAACACCGCCCTAACTCCGACGAGCGCCGTCGTGCATATGCTTGTGATATTACCTTTGGTACCAATAACGAGTTCGGTTTTGACTACCTCCGCGATAATATGGCGACTAGCCCAATGGATCTTGTGCAGCGTGGTCACAACTATGCCATCGTGGATGAGGTGGACTCTGTCTTGATTGATGATGCTCGTACACCGTTGATTATCAGTGGTCCTATTCCTAAGGGTGAGGATCAAATGTATGATGAATACAAGCACCGTGTTGAGCTTCTTGTTCGTACGCAAAATACCCTTACTACTAAACTTCTTGCAGAAGCAAAAGCCAAAATGGCTAGTGCGGATGAGAAAGAACGCGAGGCAGGTGAGTTAGCGCTATTCCGTGTATTCAAGGGTATGCCAAAGAGCAAAGCACTCATCAAATACCTCAGTGAGCCAGGTGTGAAAGTTCGTTTGCAAAAGACGGAAGAGTTCTATCTCCAAGAAAACGAGAAGAATATGCACATCGCTACGGACGAACTCTATTTTGTGATTGATGAGAAACATAAGACTATCGAGCTTACTGATAAAGGTATTGATACCCTTACTGGTAATACAGATGATCCTAAGTTCTTTGTCTTGCCTGATGTAGGTAGCGAGGTAGCTGATATTGAGAAGATGAATATCTCTGCGGAAGAAAAACAGCAGAAGAAAGACGAAGTACTTGCTAACTATAGCATCAAATCAGAGCGTGTACATACTGTTCACCAATTGCTCAAGGCATATACTCTATTTGAGAAAGATGTGGACTATATCATTGATGATAACCAAGTTAAGATTGTCGATGAGCAAACTGGTCGTGTGATGGATGGTCGCCGTTGGTCTGATGGTTTGCACCAAGCCGTAGAGGCGAAGGAGAATGTGAAGGTAGAGGGCGCTACCCAAACCTTTGCAACCATCACGCTCCAAAACTACTTCCGTATGTATCACAAACTTGCTGGTATGACGGGTACTGCTGAGACAGAGGCAGGTGAGTTCTGGAATATTTACAAATTGGATGTAGTGGTTATTCCTACTAATCGCCCTATCGCACGTGAAGATATGAACGATCGCCTCTATCGCACCAAGCGTGAAAAATACAACGCGGTTATTGAGGAGATTGTGCAGTTGGTTGCTCAGGGTCGTCCTGTTCTTGTGGGTACAACTTCTGTGGAAATCAGTGAGTTGCTAAGTCGTATGCTCACCCTGCGTAAGATCAAACACAATGTTCTCAACGCCAAACTCCACCAACACGAGGCTAATGTTGTGGCGGAGGCAGGTCGCCCAGGAGTGGTAACCATTGCTACCAACATGGCGGGTCGTGGTACCGATATCAAACTTACTCAAGAGGTTAAGGATGCAGGTGGTCTAGCCATTATTGGTACTGAGCGTCATGAGAGCCGTCGTGTGGATCGTCAGTTGCGTGGTCGTGCAGGTCGTCAAGGTGATCCTGGATCAAGTGTATTCTACCTCAGTATGGAAGATGATTTGATGCGTATGTTTGGCTCTGATCGTTTGGCAGGTATCATGGATAAAATGGGAATCCAAGAGGGCGAGATGATTGAACACAACATGATGTCCAATGCCGTTGAGCGCGCGCAAAAGAAAGTGGAAGAAAATAACTTCGGCATGCGTAAACGCCTCATTGAGTACGATGATGTCATGAATCAACAACGTAATGTCATCTACGCTAAACGCCATCACGCTCTTATGGGTGAACGTATTGGTGTGGATATCACCAATATGATCTATGATACAGCATACGCTATGGTAGAAGAGGCTCGTGCGATGATGGACTACGAGACTCTCCAATTGGATGTGATGCAAGTATTTGCTATGGAACTTCCATTTACAGAGGATGCTTTCCGTTCTGGAAAAGAGAATATCCTCTCTGAGCAATTAGCTGAAGCTGCTATGGAAGTATTCAAACGCCGTATGGAGAACTTGCAAAAGGTAGCATATCCTGTTATCAAACAAGTATATGAAGAGCGTGGAGCTATGTATGAGAATATCCTCGTTCCTATCACAGATGGCAAGAAGGTTTATAATGTGGCGGTTAATTTGAAAGCGGCTTACGAGACCGAATGTCGTGAGATTATTCGTGAGTTTGAAAAACGCATGGTACTCTTTGTGATTGATGATGAGTGGAAAGACCATCTCCGTCAATTGGACGACCTCAAGCAATCTGTCCAAAATGCAAGTTACGAACAAAAAGATCCATTATTGATTTACAAATTGGAGTCTTTCAATATCTTCAAGCAGATGTTGGATAACTTCAATAGACGTACTATCTCTATCTTGTTCCGTGGTCAAATTCCTAATCGTGATCCAGAGGATGTTCGTCAAGCACATGCTCAACAACGCCAAGACTACTCTCGCTATCGCACGCAAAAAGACGCAGTCGCTCGTGCAGCAGCAGCGTCTGGTCAAGCGGCTGCCGCTGGTCGTGATACACGCGAGCAACAACGCCCAGAGCCTATTCGCGTAGAGAAGAAACCTCGTCCTAATGACCCATGTCCTTGTGGATCAGGTAAGAAGTACAAACAATGTCACGGTAAGACTGAAGCATGATGTTAGACTTTGTAACTTGGAATGTTGATCCGATTCTTATTCACATCGGCGATGGAGGCATCCGCTGGTATGGTTTGTTGTGGGCAATAGGTATTTATCTGGCTTATCTTATCCAAGTTAAATTGTATAAAAACGAGAATTGTCCCGCAGATTGGACCGACAAACTATTCATGTGGATGGTTATTGGTCTCATTATTGGTGCGCGAGTGGGACATTGCTGGTTTTACGAATGGCATGATGTCACGCTTCCTGGTATGAAAGCCTACTGCCAATACATGGGACTTTCTACCGAGCCAGTGCAGATCTTCGGTTGGACAATCAACTACCGTAATCCATACATAGAACATCCTCTCAAACTCCTCAAGATTTGGGAGGGTGGACTATCCAGTCATGGCGGTGCGTTTGGTTTGCTGACAGCAGCATGGCTTCTCAATCGTAAAGTGTTCTCTCGTGAGCCTAAGTTCCATACTTCGCTCCTATGGATTATGGACCGCCTAGTTGTAGGAGTCTGTGTGACTGCTACTTTGATTCGTTTGGGCAACTTGATGAACTCTGAGATCTATGGTACACCTACTGATCTTCCTTGGGGATTCATTTTCGTTCGTGATGGTCAGACTGTCCCTTGTCACCCGACTCAAATCTATGAAATGCTTTATTGCATAGTGGGTTTTGTCGTTACTTGGACTATGTATTGGAAATTCAAAGCATACAAGCGAGAAGGCCTACTTTTGGGCGTCTTCTTAGAGATTATTTTCTTTACTCGTTTCATGTTGGAGTTTATCAAAAATAATCAGGAACTCTTTGAGGAGGGCCATTTGCTCAATATGGGTCAGATTCTTTCCCTTCCGTTTGTTATTTGGGGTATATACCTTATTATACGCGCGTATAAGCGTCCTGCATTGCCTTGATAAAATTACGACTCCTCATATTGTGGCTATTCACTAGCGTAGTTGCTACATCCATCGCGCAAACGGTGGACAATGACCAGTTTCTCTTGGATGTAGTGGCTCAGCAGAGTTTAGAACTACATATGACTGATACGCTTGTAGTGGGGGATTCTGTCATTGTGCTATGCGATACGATATGGAAACATTATCAACACCCTCTCTGTCTACCATTGCTGTATGTCGCAGAACCAATACGCTCTCTGACGGATACGACAGCAGAACAGCCCTATTCTGTTTGGGCAATTCGACGCAATGCTTTGAGATACATTCGGGCAAATCATGCTGATTTGTATGTGGGTATCAGTGATCCTACTCGTTTGAGAAAATTGGATCTAGGACGAACTAGGGTACATCGCGCAGAGGTAAAAGAGAGTAAAAGAGATCAATTGAGTCGCAATCGTACGATTCGCAATCTCAATTCCCCTTGGCGCAAACAGGCACAACTGTCCCTGCAGATTACTCAGAGTTATGCTACTGAAAATTGGCATCAAGGATCTGTAAATGCCTTTTCAATGCTGGGAAATGCCAAGGCTTATGCCAATTATAAGAGTAAATATTTGTCGTGGGAAAACTCTGCCGAATGGCGAGTGGGAGTTAGTACAATCAGTGGAGATTCGATGCGAGTAATGAATACGACCGATGATCGTTTCCAAATTTATAGCAAGTTTGGTTATCAAGTTCACAAGAAATGGTATGTATCCACATTTGCTGATTTCAAAACGAACTTGTTTCCCAATTATCAAAAGAATTCGCATAAGTTAAATACCACTTTTTTGACCCCTATTAGATATACGATGGGTGTCGGTGTGGATTATAAACCAATCAAAGGATTAAATATCAATATCTCTCCAGCCACTTATAAAATGGTTTATGCTAATGTTATTGATCCTGAGTATGTTAATGTGTCGGATTTTGGTCTAGAAGAGGGGCAATATCTGTTGAATGAGATAGGTAGTTCCTTGCGAGTGGAGTGGAAATGGAAACCTATTCGAGAGATAGAGTTAGAAACAAGATTTTATTTCTTTACCAACTACAAGCAGATAGAGGTGGACTTAGAGATTGATGTGGATTTCATAATCAATCGCTATATGTCTGCACAACTAATTATTTATCCTCGTTATGATGGAACAATTGAAAATGTAACCGATCGTAAGTCTCAAATTCAATTCAAAGAACTTATTAGTGTAGGTTTTGCCCACACATTTAGATAATGATTATGGATAAGCAATCAATACGAATTATTTATATGGGTACGCCCGACTTTGCAGTCGAGAGTTTGCGTGCCTTAGTAGAGGGTGGTTACAATGTGGTAGCTGTGGTTACTATGCCCGATAAGCCAGCAGGTCGTGGACATCAATTGCAGTACTCCGCGGTAAAGCAATACGCTCTCTCCGTCGGTTTGCCTCTTTTGCAACCTGAACGACTCAAAGACGAGTCTTTTTTGCAAGAGTTGCGCTCGTATAATGCCGATTTACAGATAGTTGTAGCGTTTCGTATGCTACCTGAGGTGGTGTGGAATATGCCTCGTTTAGGAACTTTCAATCTTCACGCTTCCCTCCTGCCTCAATACCGAGGAGCGGCCCCAATCAATTGGGCTGTGATGAATGGCGAGACCCAAACGGGTGCAACTACTTTTATGCTACAACACGAGATTGATACGGGAAATATCATTCTACAAGAACGCATTTCTATTGCTGACGATGAGAACGTGGGCTCTGTACACGATCGCCTCATGACGATGGGTGCTACTTTGGTAACCCGCACGGTTGACCTGATTATTGATAGTGAGAATAGTGGACAACCTGTTCCTACCATTCCGCAGGATGATACTTTGCAGTTGAAAGCGGCTCCTAAAATCTTTAAGGACACTTGTGCGATTGATTTTTCTCGTTCTGCGCAGCAGGTTTACAATCACATTCGAGGATTGAGTCCTTATCCTGCCGCTTGGATTAGCGAAATGCCATCTTCGCATCCACTAGCTACTGTATTAAAAGGTGCCAAAGTGTACAAGGCGGCAATTACCCACCTCCCTGAGCAGAAAGGACATATCATTGTCCCTTGTGCACAAGGCTATATTGATTTGCTCGAACTTCAACTCCCTGGCAAAAAGCGTATGGACGCACCTGCTTTGCTCAACGGGTTGAAAAACTCTCTTAACACTCAACTCTAAACACTAAACACATATGACAATCGCTATTTTTGGCAATACGTTACGCTCCGAAACGATTCGTGAGGTGAAACATATAGTGGAGTTTCTACAGTTACGAGGTGTGAATATAGTTCTCTCTCAAGAACTTCGCCACGATGCTTTTAATCGTGAGTTCTCTTCGGTAGAGGATTATGTGGCTCATACAGAGGAATCAATTGATTTTGCCCTATCGGTCGGTGGTGATGGTACTTTCCTCACTACTGCCTCATTGGTGGGGCACCTAGATATTCCTATTCTAGGTATCAATTGCGGACACCTCGGATATCTCGCCGAAGTCCATGCTGATAGTATTGATGCTGTACTTGATCAACTCATTACGAATAACTATACGATTGAGCAACGTCGTATGTTAGAGGTTACTTGCCAACAAGGCGGTAAGATTGTCTCTCCATATGCGCTCAACGAGGTGGCTATTCTTAAGTCCGGATTGAGCAGTATGATCACCATGGATGTGTCGCTTAATGGTGAGTTCTTACATAAGTACAAAGCGGATGGACTATTGGTGGCAACTCCTACAGGATCAACTGCTTACAATCTTTCTGTGGGTGGTCCTCTCCTCGAACCACATGTCAACGCGATTATCCTCACACCTGTTGCTACACATAGTCTGAATATCCGCCCTTTGGTGGTGCTTGATGATAGCAAAATCGATGTCAAAATCTCTAGTCGTAATGGTAATTATCTTCTCAGCGTGGATGGTCGAAGCCAAGTCCTAAATCAGGATATTCAATTGCATATTGAGCGTTCACAACGCACCATTAAATTAGTACGAATTAATGGACAAACCTTTATGCAATCTCTCAAAGAAAAACTTCACTGGGGCAAATGATTGATTACGAACAAATATTAAAGAAATATTGTGCGGATAATCCAGAATTATACCATATTCTTATCACGCACTCACGCCAGGTTGCAGATCGTGCTCTAGCTATCTTATCTGCTCATCCTCAGTGGGTTGAGTCGGGAGAGGTAGATCCCGTTTTTGTCGAAGAGGCTGCCATGTTACACGATGTGGGCGTTGTCCTATGCAATGCGCCTAAAATCCATTGTCTTGGCACACATGCCTATATTGAGCATGGTTATCTCGGAGCGGAAATCCTGCGACAAGAGGGCTTGCCCAAACATGCTGCTGTGGCTGAACGACATACGGGAACGGGTATCACCATGGAGCAAATCGCGCGTGAAAACTTGCCAATCCCATTTCAGGATTATTCGCCACGAACACTAGAGGAGAAACTTATCTGTTATGCGGATAAGTTCTACTCCAAAACCAAATTAGGACAAGACAAACCCATGTCCAAGATTCGTCAACATCTTTGGAAATACGGTTCGGATACAGTCAATCGTTTTGATGTAATGCAAGCGCTTTTCGGACCAAACTCTTAACTCTCAACTCTCTCTCCGCCCTCTGTCTCCATACGAACTTCATAGGGACTTCACCGAATCTTCGCCCTAAGACAAACGAGTCTTCTTCGTAGGATGCACGAGGGTTTGACTTACTTTTTTCACGGAAAATTAGCACATATCTTGCATATGTGCTTTTTTTTTTGTACCTTTGCAGCGATTATGACTCGATTAAGTGTAAATATAAATAAAGTGGCGACTCTGCGCAATGCACGCGGTGGTAATTTGCCTAATGTAGTGGACTTCGCGATGAATTGTGAGGTGTATGGTGCGGAGGGGATTACTGTCCATCCTCGTCCTGATGAGCGACATATTACGCGTGCGGATGTCTATAATGTTAAGGGAGTTATCGTTCAGGAGTTTAATATTGAGGGTAATCCTGAGCCTTCGTTTATTGACCTTGTGCTTGATGTGAAACCTGCGCAAGTGACTCTTGTGCCAGATGCACCTAACCAACTTACAAGTAATCACGGTTGGGACACCAAGACCCACCTTGCCAAATTGTCTGCTATTATTCAGCGTTTCAAAAATGCGGGAATCCGCGTCTCTGTTTTTGTGGATCCAGACCCAGAGATGGTGGAGTATGCTTATAAGGCAGGAGCAGATCGTGTGGAACTTTATACTGGACCTTATGCTGAATTATATCCCGAGGACCCTGTTCGGGCTATTGAGAATTATCGCCCAGCGGCATTGAAAGCCCAAGAACTAGGTCTTGGACTTAATGCGGGTCATGACCTCAATCTGTACAACCTCCGTGCCTTTGCTCAGGCTTTCCCTTGGTTGGATGAGGTGAGTATAGGCCAAGCGCTCATTGCCGATGCGCTATATTTAGGATTAAAAGAAACTATTAAACAATACAAAGATGCTCTTTCAAATTCAAACTAACATGGACACCATGTTGACAGCTGCGCAAGACACTGTGGCTGTTGTAGAAGAAACTGTTGTTGATAATTCCATTAACCTGCTCACCATGGCGGAGTATGGTGGATGGATTATGATTGTTCTCGCTCTAATGTTGGCGTTTGGTGTATATTTGTTTATCGAACGTATGGTTGTGCTGACCAAGGCTACCAAAGAGGATAAGACCTTTATGAATCGCATTAGAGATTATATCAAAGAGGGTAAGATTGATTCTGCTATCAAACTTTGTCGCAAGGAAGATACTCCTGCTGCGCATATGGTAGAGAAGGGTATTACTCGTATCGGACGCCCTATGCAGGATGTGCAGGTGGCTGTTGAGAATGTGGGTAACCTTGAGGTTAGTATCCTAGAAAAAGGTTTGGTGCTTATGGCTACTATTGCTGCGGGAGCGCCTATGCTTGGTTTCTTGGGCACCGTTTTAGGTATGATCCAGACCTTCTTTAATATGGCGCAAAATGCTAGTGGAGTGATTGAGATATCATCTCTCTCTGAGGGTATGTACCAAGCGATGGTTACTACGGTAGGTGGTTTGATCGTGGGTATTCTAGCGATGTTTGCTTACAACTTCTTGGTGTCTCGTATTGACCGCGTTGTTCGCCAATTGGAATCTCGCACCATGGAGTTCATGGACCTCCTCAACGAACCAGCATAATCTCTTGCCTATAAACTTTAAACAAAAAACTATAAACTAAAGTCATGGCTTTAAAAAGACGAAATAGGGTAGAGGCAATGTTCGCAATGTCGTCGATGACCGACCTCATTTTCTTGCTCTTGCTGTTCTTTGTAATGGCAAGCACCATGTCTTCACCCAATGATATAAAAATCAATCTGCCTACTTCGCGTGCAAAGACTACTACAAAACAGGTGGTGGCTAAGGTTAGTATTGATAACCTAGGTAACTACTATGTGGCACTTGGCAGACAAAAACCGGTGACAATTGATGCTGAGGATCTAGAAGGATATTTGTCTTCTATCCAACAGCAGGATAGCGCGATGTATATTGCGCTTCACGCCGATCAAGATATCCCATATCGTGATGTGGTGCATGTCTTGGATATAGCGAATCAACATAAGATGAAAATCGTAATCGCAACGAAAAAGTGACCAAACAATCTCAAGCACATATTATCGCTTCTCTAGGCACCATCCTATCTATGTGCCTCGTTTTGTTGTTGTTGTGGTGGTTGCAAATCAATGCACCTGTCATACAAGAGGATGAGGGAATAGTCGTTGCGTTCGGCGATTCAGAAGAGGGTGGGGGTATGCCTGATGTTCGCCCCTTGGATGCTATTACGCAGGTAGAACAAGTCCCCGCTCCTCCCACACCTTCTCGTCCTTCGGATAACGATTTGATTGTTCAGGATGACGAGGAGTCACTTGCTTTGGCCAAACAAACCGAAGAGGAGAACAAGCGCCGCGCCGAAGAGCAAGAACTCATTCGTCAACGCAAGGAGCAAGAGGCACGCATGGAGGCTGAGCGCATAGCGAAAGAAAAAGCTCTGGCTGAGCAACGCGCTAAAGAACAAGAGGCTATTGATAAGGCTAATCAGTTGGCAGCTCTTTTTGGTCAGGCAGGTACAACCCAAGGCGCAAATGCGGATAATGCTTCTGCTAGCAATACTGCGGGTACCAAAGGTAATCCTGTGGGTAAGGGTATGGGTGTGACCAATGGCAATCAGTGGACCCTCTATGGTAGAGATGTGAAACGCTTGCCTAAACCATCATCCGACTTTGCACAAGCGGGCATCGTCGTGGTTAGTATTATGGTAGATGCTGCGGGTAACGTGACCAATGCAACGGTGGCAGATGGTACCACTATCTCGGATCGTTCTACCCAGCAACTAGCTCTCCAAGCGGCTAGACAAGCTAAATTTACAGAAGGAGATACACCTCAAATAGGTAAAATTACGTATACATTTAAACTCAATTAAACACATTACAAGTATGAATTACATCTTCTTGGACAATGGCTTCGAAGAGATTGAAGCTATCACAACAATCGACCTCCTCAGACGCGCGAATATTGCACTCACAACCGTGTCGGTAACTGGTGTTGAGTCTGTCTTGGGAGCACACAATATCGCAGTCAAAGCAGATAAACTCTTTGCAGACATTGACTTTTCGGATGCAGAAATGCTTATCCTGCCTGGAGGAGCAACTAAGTTACATGAGTGTCAACCTCTCTGTGACTTACTTGTCGCACACAATAACCAAGATAAACTCATTGCGGCCATTTGTGCTGCGCCTTCTGTATTAGGCAGATTGGGTATTCTTCAAGGTAAACAAGCTACTTGTTATCCTGGTTTTGAAGAGTATCTTGGTGAGAGTTATGTGGATGGACTAGTAGTAGAATCTAAGAATATTATTACTGCTAAGGGTCCTGGATTAAGTAGTGATTTTGCATTTTGTATCATAGAAAAAACGGTTGGTCCTGAGATCGCAGATCAGGTCTATGATGCAGCACAATATTGATGATTATTAACGTTTCCTAAATAAAAATATCAGTTATGAAGAAATATTTACTCTCTATCTTTTCTATTTGTTTGGCAACCATGCTTGTTGCACAAGAGACCGAATCCAAACCTTCTCCTTGGACATGCTCGGGTGTTGTGGGACTCAACGCTAGTGCCACTGGACTTGTCAATTGGGCTGCAGGTGGTAACAATAATGTCACAGGTGTAGCTTTTGGTAAGGTGCGCTTCGTTTACAACGAGAACAACCTATCTTGGGAGAGCAACCTTAATCTAGAATATGGACTGTCTTATATTGATCAAAAGAATGATGCTTTCCAGAAGTCAAGCGATGTGATTGATTTCAATACAAAACTAGGTTGGCAGTTCCATAAAGCATGGTATCTTACCGCTTCTGCTGGATTCAAGAGTCAGTTTGCTTTTGGTCGTGCATACGATGGTACAGATGCACCAGATCCTATTATTTCTAAGTTCCTTTCTCCTTCTTATACAGATATCTCTGTCGGTATTGATTGGAAACCTAACTCTATTTTCTCTCTCTATCTCTCTCCTGTAGCAGGCAAAATCACTACCGCTTATGTAGGTGATGCTGTTGAAGCTGCTAACCCTGGTTTGCGTGAGCAAATGCAAGAGAAATATGCTACTTGGGCGTATAGCAAAGAGGCAAATGCGGATGGCACATATGACAAAATATACAAGAAC
>JAZQSZ010000046.1:0-9856 GCA_045630365.1 Paludibacteraceae bacterium
GAAGATAGATGTAGTTCCTCATGCGCTTCTGCGTTTTGATAGTGGCGAGCTCTGCTACCTTACCCGCCGCATCGTTCGAGATAAAAAGGGCAGAAAAATAGCGATGGAGGACATGTGCCAACTCACGGAGCACCTCACGGAGCGCAAATACAAGGGCTCATACGAGCAAATAGCCAAAGCCATACGCAAGTATTCTGCAGCACCAGGTTTGGATCTGACCAAGTATTGGACGATCGTGTTGTTTTCATGGATTATTGGCAATAGTGATATGCATCTCAAGAACTTCTCTCTTTATGCTCCGAATGGGATAGACCATATATTGACCCCTGCTTATGATTTGATCAATACTTTGTTGGTTATTCCCGAAGATAGTGAGGAACTTGCCCTTACGCTCAATGGTAAGAAGCGTAAACTAACGCGTCAGGATTTCGAGCAGGCGATGGTAGCCAGCGGGCTCAACGAGAAGGCTACAAGCAATATCTTTGATAAGTTTCAGCGCCATTACCAACAATGGGAGACTATCATCCGCTCCTCTTTTTTGCCCGAAGACATGCAGAAAACCTACTGGCAACTCATTGAGCAGCGTATGCAGCAACTTGGTTTAGCAATCTAAAAAAAATGTCTAAACTTTGCTCTGTGAAAAAATTAAAGTCCTACTTTAAATCTGTCAAACCAATGGATAATAAACTCATAAACAGACAGTTGCTATCGTCAATAACGAATATATTTCGCTATTTCTCTGTCTTAACACTCACTGGACCACGCTAGAGGGTAAGATTATAACTTGGCAAAGATATTGCTATCCCTGAACGCCATTTATGCCATGAAGATAGATGGCGTCTTGCTTGTAATATACAAAAAAGTACTTTTATTAAGATTTCCCTTCCCTTGCACCTTCCCAATCCCCCTCGGGTTAAAGACCAAGGAAGAACCAAGGATGAACCAAGGAACACCCAAAGAACGCCCAACCACCCAAAAGTGCTTTTTATTAAGATTGGCTACCTCAAAGAAATCTTTGTTACGGTAGCATCGGCTATCTGCCTCCCCTGCCAAATGCCTCTGTCAATTTCCTTTACACTCCTTTGTAAAGTTTCTTTACACTTTCGCAATGCGCCAAAAATCGCAATCTGCACAATATCAGTTGTTTAACATTTTTGGCACGCATATTGGGTTGTATATGGCAAACATCAAACAATATGAAGCAATATACTACCATCTTCCTGTTATTTTTCTGTGCGCAGCTATCCCTCGCACAGACCTCCGACACCCTTGCATCTTTTACACTAAAAGACTGCATGACCTTCGCCATCGCCCATTCAACTAAACTGGAGATCCAAGCAGCCGACAACCGCGATGCACAAATCTCTAGGCGTGATGCGATCCTCCGCGCTTTTACCCCTAGTATTTCTGGTGGCACTTACGCTGCGCTTAATTTCGGACGAGGTGTTGATCCCGAAACCAACACCTATGTCTCCACCACATCGTTTACCAATGGCTATTCGGTCAGTGGCAGCATCACACTTTTTAACGGTTTCTCTGCTGTCAATAATATCAAGATAGCCAAAACGGCTGTCCTCATGGGCATCACGCGTGAGCAACAGCTCAAAGATGAGCTTTGTTTGGCGGTTATGCAAGCTTATTGCAATGCCCTATACTTCCAGCAGATGCTCCATTCCCTCAATCAGCAAGTTGTTTCTGCACAAACCAATCTGACTTTAGCGCAACAACAAGAGCAATTGGGGCAAAAGAGTCGTGCAGATGTCATTGACCTTGAAGCCGACCTTGCTGACCGCGAATACCAATTGGTAAGTATGACCAACCAGTACAACGATGCGCTCTTGACACTCAAGGACCTGATGCTCTATCCCCTTGATCAGCCTTTTGCCATTGACACCACCTTCAACTACTCCGCACTCCTTAGCAATGCTGAACTCCTCAATACTAATGCCGATGCAGCGCTCCATCCCTCTCTCCGCCTTGCTCAATGGCGCATGGAGAACGCTCGCACCGAGCTCAAGACCGCTCGTTGGCACTTAGCACCATCGCTCTCACTCAGTGGCGGTTGGTCAACGGGCTACTATACCTATCCTAGCGTACAGGATTATATGGCACCTTCTTTTGCATCGCAGTTCAATAACAATAGTGGCGAGTATGTGCAGCTCTCGCTCTCTATCCCTATCTACGACGGACTCTCGCGCCAGTCGAATATCATGCGCAAGAAAAACGCCTATCGCCGTGCTACGGCTGAATACGAGCAAACCAAACACGAAGTGCAATCGGAGATCACCCGCGCCACCCAAGACCGCGAGGGTGCGTTATCGGCCCTGCGCCAAGCAACCAAGCGCACACAAGCTCAGCACTCTGCCTATATCATGAGCAATAAGAAGTTCCAGCAAGGACATCTCTCGCCCATTGACTTGCGCCTCGCTTCTGACAAATACCTTCAAGCCCAAGCCGAGCAACTTAACACTCAATTGCAGTTCTTCATCAAAAACTGCGTGGTATATTACTACCAAGGAATCTCTTATATTGACCAACTCTAAACAACATAGTCTAACATCTACACGACAATACTTATGGACAAAATCATTGAAAAGAAACATGGCATAGCTCTTGCCTTCACGATTAAAGCGCTGCCTTATTGGTTTGGCGCAGTTCTGCTGTCGCTCATTATTTATCTACTCGTGCGTGACAACACCTCCACTATGCGTATCAACCCCGACACGCTGACTATTGCCACAGTTACCAAAGGCGATTTCAACGACTACATTCGCCTAAATGGTCAGGTGCTTCCTATGACCACGATCCAAATCAGTCCGCAGGAAGGAGGCGTCGTGCAAAAGATTATCGTGGAAGAAGGAACGCAAGTCAAAGCAGGCGATCCAATCCTTCTGCTCAGCAACGACAACCTTGACCTGCAAATCCTCAATTCCGAAGCGGAACTAGCTGAAAAGGAAAACATCCTGCGTAATACTCTCATCTCTATGGAGCAGCAGAAACTCAACCTCCAACAAGAGCAACTCCAACTCCAAACAGAAGTCAAACGCTGCCTGCGTATCTACGAGGCGCAACGTGCCCTTTACAACGACCAACTCATCTCGCGTGAGGACTACCTGCGTGCAGAGGAAGACTATCATCTTGCCAACAACCGCCTCACACTCGTCAAGAACCGCGCTTATCAAGATAGCCTCTATCGTAGCGTACAGATCCAACAGATGCAGGAGAGTCTAGAGAACATGCGCTTGAACATGCAAATGATCCGTCGTCGCAAGGAGAATTTAACCATCAAAGCCCCTATTGATGGCGAAGTAGGTTTGCTGGATGTAGTCTTGGGACAATCCATTGCGCAAGGCACCAAGATTGGACAAATTAATGACTTGACCAATTATAAGATTGAAGCCCAAATAGATGAGCATTATATCGACCGTGTTTTCGCAGGACTAGAAGCTACCTTCGACCGTCAAGATGAGCATTATTCTGCGGTTATCCGCAAGGTCTATCCCGAGGTGCGAAGTGGTAAGTTCCGTGCAGACTTCAAGTTTGTGAACGAGCAGCCAGCTAATATCCGTAGTGGTCAAACATATTACTTGAACTTACAACTGGGTCAAAGCGAAGAAGCCGTGCTTATTCCTCGTGGCAGTTTCTTCCAAACCACAGGTGGCAAGTGGATTTATGTCTTGAACGAGCAAGGCGATCGTGCTATAAAACGCGAGATTCGTATCCGTCGTCAAAACCCACAATTCTATGAGGTCATCGAAGGCCTCCAACCAGGCGACAAAGTCATCACATCCAGCTACGAAAAATTTGGTAATAACGAAGTTTTGAGGTTCTAATACATATGTAAACATTCTTTACATACCACAATACCAACTGTAAAATTTCTTTACACTTGCAAAATGTATTAAAAATCACAACTCTCACATTATCAATGAAATAGTATTTTTGGCACGATAATTGAAAATAAATATAGTAAAAATAAAATAATCAATCCTATGTTATGATTACAGTAAACAATCTCAGTAAAGTGTTTCGTACCGAAGAAATCGAAACCACAGCAGTCAACAATGTGTCATTCACAATCAGCGAAGGCGAGTTTGTAGCCATTATGGGACCTTCAGGTTGTGGCAAATCTACGCTTCTAAACGTACTTGGACTTCTCGATAACCCTACTAGTGGCAGTTATCAACTCCTCGGCGAGGAAGTGGGACAACTCAAAGAAAAAGATCGTACCAAGTACCGCAAAGGTAATATCGGCTTTGTCTTCCAGTCCTTCAACCTCATCGACGAACTCAATGTCTATGAGAACGTAGAGCTTCCACTCAAGTATCTTAACATCTCAGCATCTGAACGCAAAGAGCGTGTGAACGCCATTCTCAAGCGTGTAGCGATTGCCCACCGTGCGCAGCACTACCCACAACAACTCTCTGGTGGTCAACAACAACGCGTAGCCATCGCACGCGCCTTGGTCGCTCGTCCTAAACTGATTCTTGCCGATGAGCCAACAGGTAACCTCGACACTAAAAACGGCAAAGAGGTGATGGATCTGCTCTGCGAACTCAATAAAGAGGGAACAACCGTAGTAATGGTTACTCACTCTAAGCGTGATGCTTCTGCTGCTCAACGTATCTTGCACCTACTTGACGGTGCATTGGTCAGCGATGTGAAGAATGAAATGTAATTTTCTGAATACAATATGAAACAATTATTCAAGGGCTCAAGCCTATTAAATATCCTGGGTATGACGGCAGCGTTTGCAGCGCTGTACATCATCCTTGTGCAGGTACACTACGACCTGACATACAACCGCTCCATCCCCGACTCCGAACGCGTGTATTTAATGACATTGCCTTCATTTAATGGTGGAGGTTCGAAGCAACAATCCTTCCTCTGTCGTCCATTCGCTGAGCATTTCTTAACTGAGAATCCACACGTCGAAACCTATGGTGTAGCCAAACTGGACGATGTAAATAAAGTCAATGTTGTTGTTGGCGAAGGAAGCAATGCACAAACACATGGCGTAAACTTTGCCCAAATGACCTCAAAGGCATTAGAAGTGTTTGGATTAGAACCTATTATCGGTTCGTTTGAGGGGATAGGAGACAACGGCTATCTGGCTATTAGCGAAACAGCTGCAAAACGATTAGGTGTGACAGTAGAAAGTATCCTGCAATTGGAGAGTTGGGGAAGAACGAACAATTTCGTTGTATGCGCTATATATAAAGATCTTCCTGCTAATAGCGACTTGCAAAATATCGAAGTCATTCGTTGCAATCAGTTGGAGGAGCAAGACCTCAACAGTACCAGCAACTGGTCGTATAGCTATTTCGTTAAACTCCGCTCCACAGACGACAAGGCACTCTGCGAGAAGATGATTTCAGCGAAGTATGCAAAGATAATGGAGCAAGAACTGCAACGCTATCGTGGTATGCAGCATGACGACCCTTCGTTCTACAAGCAATTGGACAAGTTGGAGAGCTTTCTAGCTGACATTCATTGCACCTTGATGCCTATTAGTGACTTGTATTACGACGACACGCTGGAATGGAGCGTAGGACAAGAAACGGGCAACAAGACTACCACAATCACGCTAATCGTAGTAGCAATCTTGATAATCATTATCACACTCATCAACTATGTAAACTTCTTCTTTGCGCAAGTGCCTATGCGTATTCGCTCGGTGAACACACGCAAGATTTTGGGTAGTTCACGAGCAGCATTAGTAGGTCGTTTCTTGGCAGAGTCTGCACTATTGGTAGCAGTCGCATTGCTCCTCGCAGCAGCTGTGGTCAAAGCTTTCCAATCATCTGAATATGCGCACTTCGTGTCTTGCGGTTTAGGTTTCTCACAAAACATCGTTGTTGTGCTGCTCACTATGGGAATAGCCCTATTGGCAACTCTCATTGCAGGACTTTACCCTGCTATGTACGCCACCTCTTTCCCTCCCGCATTGGCTATCAAGGGGGCGTTTGGTATGACACAAAAGGGCAAAAACCTGCGCTACGCGCTAATTGGCTTGCAGTTTGTTATCTCCATTGCGTTCATTATCTGTGCCTTCTTCCTCAAATTCCAACACAGCTATATGATGAATTTTGACATGGGCTTTGACAAGGAGTGTCTTATCACGGCGAACATACCGCTTAATAGTCTTGACGAGCGCGATGCTTTCAATAGCGAATTGCTGAATAACCCAAATATCAAAGCCGTGGCGTGGTCACAAGATCGTATGGTAGCAGAAATGCGTATGACCTGGGGGCGTTGGCACAATGGCGAACAGATGTCCATTGAGGTAATGCCAGTATCGTGGAACTTCCTGCAAGTAATGGGCATTGAGGTGGTTGAAGGTCGTGACTTCTTGCCTTCCGATGAGCAAGGCGAAGGGGCAATTATTCTCAATGAGTATGCAAAGAAGAAATACAACCTCAACCTCGAAGAAATGATCGCATGGAATGGCACACCTTTCCCTGCAACAGGTTTCTGCCGTGACTTCCATTTCCAACCATTGCAGTACGAAAGCGAAGCATTTGCCTTCTACATCTACGGCGCAGATATCCAAAGTAGATACTTTGCTACACCACACCTCACCGTGCGCACGATTGAGAACGCCGACATTAAAGCAGTCTTTGATGCTATCCGCTCTACCACTGACAAGATTCTGCCTGACTACGATGGCAAAAAGGTGAAGATTAACTTCTTCGACGAGGAATTAGGCGAGAACTACCAAAAAGAGCAGCAGCTCACTACCACCATCTCCCTCTTTACGCTATTGGCGATTATCATTTCGCTCATGGGTGTATTTGGATTGGTGATGTTCGAAACGCAATACCGTCGTAAAGAGATTGGTATCCGTCGTGTCAATGGTGCCACAGTGGAGGAGATTCTCTTGATGTTCAATCGTAAATTCGTTGCTATCGTACTCATTTGTTTTGCTGTGGCTGCACCGATTAGTTATTTCGTGACAGATTACTATTATAGTACCTTTGCCTATCGTGCTCCAATCGTTTGGTGGGTCTTCGCCCTTGCTCTATTGGCAGTATTGTTTGTCACCGTCTTGACGGTCAGCATCGGCAGCTTCCGCACCGCCACCGAAAACCCCGTGAAGGCATTGAGAACGGAGTAGAGAGTCATTTAATATTGAACCTATTTGAACAAATGTTTGCCACTTTGCTGGCAAACATTTGCTCATCTCATAAAAAAATACTATCTTTGCACCCAAAATAAAGAGGGCGATTATATGATCAAATCTCGAATATTAGTAGTTGACGACAATAAGAGCATACGAGATGTGCTCCATGTCTTGCTTGTGCGTCATTTTGCAGAGACGAAGTTTATTCCTTCGCCCAAGACATTACATTCTACGATACGAGAATTTCAACCTGACGTGATTCTGCTGGATATGAACTTCCAAACAGATATCAACACAGGCAACGAGGGACTCTATTGGTTATCCGAAATCAAACGCACGCAACCTGACATTGAGGTCGTTCTCTTTACTGCTTATGGCGATATAGCACTAGCAGTTGAAGGAATGAAACGCGGAGCTTTTGATTTCATCATCAAGCCATGGGACAATGACAAACTACTTCAAGTCCTCACCGATGCTGGCGAAAAACGTAAAAAGGCTACCAAGAAATCCAAATCCAACCTCTCGCCTAATAGCTCTATAACCTCATCTCCTAAGAACATCCATTGGGGTTCATCTTCTGCTATCCTTGCTATCCGCAAACAGATTGAGCGCTTTGCTCCAACAGATGCTTCGGTACTCATCACTGGTGAGAATGGTACGGGAAAAGATGTGATCGCTAACGAGATACATCGCCTTTCTACGCGCTCTAACCAACCTATGGTATGCGTCGATGCTGGTGCCATCACGGAGACACTCTTCGAAAGCGAACTCTTTGGACATGTCAAAGGTGCTTTTACCGATGCACACGCTGACCATATTGGTAAGTTTGAGCAAGCCAATGGTGGCACACTTTTCTTGGATGAGATTGGCAATATCCCATTGCACTTGCAAGCCAAACTCTTGCGTGCGCTCCAAAATCGTGCCATCACTCGTGTTGGTGATACACGCGAACGCCCTATTGATGTCCGCCTTATTTGTGCTACCAACTGCAATATCCAACAGATGGTCAAGGACGGAACTTTCCGCGAAGATTTATTCTATCGTATCAATACCTTGCATGTTGAGTTACCACCTCTGCGTGAACGCAAAGACGAGATTGTTCCACTCTCCGAACGCTTCTTGGCAATGTATGCAGAACGTTACCACCGCCAAGTCAATACTCTTTCGTCCGAAGCGCAACAAACTCTGTTGGCACACTCATGGTCTGGCAATATCCGTGAACTCCAAAACTGCATTGAGAAAGCGGTTATCCTTTCCGATGGTAAATCCCTCACAGTTTCTGACTTACAATTGCCAATCAGTCCAATTTCAAACAGCCCAGAGGGCGTCCAATATCCTATATCCGACAGCAATGCTGTTGAGCCTCTCGAACTCGTTGAGGAACGAGCCATTCGTAATGCTATGGCTCAGTACGATGGTAATATGTCCCTCGTCGCCAAATCGCTCAACATCAGCCGTCCAACCCTCTACGCGAAACTGAAGAAATACAATATCTAGCATGTATTCACTGACGGTTATATTACTCTCCTGTCTCGCTACTGCTCTTGTCGTAGCTATTCTTGTGTATGTGCTTACTACTAAACATCTCAAGGACAAAACCACCTACATGCTTGATGCGTTGGAGGATAATGAAACCAACTTCCGTTTCAACGAAGACCGTCTTTGGGGACGCGGATTCAATCAGGCACTCAACCGCCTCCATCGCCTTTTCGACAAAGAACGCCAGCATATCAGCGAACAAGAACGTTACTACGGACAGATGCTCGACCATGTGCGTACTGGCGTCATCGTGCTCGACCAATTGCATGTTAATTACTGCAACCAAGCAGCACGCACATTGCTCGGATTACACTCCTTCCGTAACCTCAACCAACTGGATGATCTATATCCTAACCTTGGCAAGACTTTTGCCTCTCTTTCTTGCAATAGTGAGCAGCGTACTACTTTTTCTACCGACCGAGGCGAGCGAACCATTACTATGGCTGCCACGGAAGCATTGATTAAAGGCAAAACCGTTAAAATCGTAGCTTTTAATGATATTAGTAGCGACATTGCCGAGAACGAAGAGTTGGCATGGGCGCGACTAATCCGCGTACTTACTCACGAGATTGTCAATACTATTACACCTATCTCGTCTCTCAGTGATATGTTATCACAAGATATTGCAGCAGCTCAACTCTCTCCTGATGAGCCTGCCTATCGCCAACTGGATATGCAAGAATTGGCATCGAGTCTGCAAACTATCTCTACTTCTGCAAAGGGAGTAATTAAATTTGTGAACACATATCGCAATCTCACCAAAGTCCCTGTTCCAGTGAAGACCGCGTTCTATCTGCGTGATCTTGTTGATAGAGTGTTGCAACTTACTGCCAAACAAGTAGCAGAAGTTGGTGCTGAATGTTCATTTGTTGAATTGACAGAGGATATTTTGTTGTATGCAGATGAGAACCAAATCGCACAAATCTTGGTAAACCTTGTGACCAATGCTTTGCAAGCAGAAGCCACAAAGATCACCATCACGGCTATGATAGACGAGGCTGATGCTGTGATAATTGATGTGACCAACAACGGTTTGGCCATCACTCCTGAAAGTCAAAAACAAATCTTCATTCCGTTCTTCTCTACCAAACCCGAAGGCTCAGGCATAGGCCTCAGTCTCTCTCGCCAAATGATGCGCCAACACAACGGCACCATCCACCTCGCCCGAAGCAACAACCAAGAAACAGTCTTTAC
>JAZQSZ010000047.1:0-2703 GCA_045630365.1 Paludibacteraceae bacterium
AAAAAGTACAACCCAATTCTCAAGAAGTACACTATCCACAAAGAAATTAAGTAATTAACCCCTAATTAAGAAAGGCTTAGAACTATGGCAAAGAAAGCGGTCGCTACACTTCACACTGGTAACGCAGGTCGTAACCATACAAAGTGTATCAAGATGGTTAAGAGCCCTAAAACGGGTGCTTACATCTTCCAAGAAGAAATTGTTGAGAACGAAAAAGTTGCTGCTTACTTCAAGTAAGAATCGCAATAGAAACATGAAAAAAAAGCATACTAAATTTGGTAGTATGCTTTTTTTTTGTTACCTTTGCAGACGAATTTGGGGAATATCGTTTATTGGGGGGAGGATATTAATTATTAATTATTAATTATTAATTATTAACTAGCATGCTAGGTATTATTATTAATCCAAAATCAGGTAAAAAAGCTTTTCGTGCACAACGATTATATCTGTGGAAACTGCTCAAAGCGAGGCGGGAACCATTTATCTATCGTGTTACCAAATACGAGAATCACGCCATTGAACTGGGACGTGAGTTGGTGGAGGAGAAAGGATGTACTGAGATACTCGTCCTGGGTGGAGACGGTACAATCAGTGAGGTGATTAATGGCATCATGCGTGCTAATCTTACGCCAGAGCAACGCGCAAACATCAAGTTTGGTATTATGCCACGTGGTACGGGTAATGATTTTGCTCGCCATTGGGGATTGACTAAGGATTTTAAACATTCGTTGGAAGTGTTCTTTGCCGGTAAAACTAGACCCCTGGATATTGGTTGTGTGACTTATTGGCGCAATAATATTGAGCACCATCGCTATTTTGTTAATTCACTAGGTTTTGGTTTTGATCCTCTCGTTTGCCGAATGGCTAACCAACTCAAGTACTATATTGGTAGTCACCATGTTAACTATTTCTTTGCACTCTTTGGCGGTTTGATGAAATACAAAAGTCAACACATGCGTCTAGATGTAAAGGGAGAGACTATATTGGAGGATAAACTATTTATTGCAGCAGTATCTAATGGTTCGTATGTGGGCGGCGGTATGCGCCTGAATCCTGATGCTGACCCAAGCGATGGACTCTTGCATGCGATATTCTTGACACCTCCTAGTGCAAAACAAATATGTCAAGCTATTCCTAATCTCTTTAATGGCAAATTGCGCGAACTACCATTTGTGCATGCCGTAGTGGCGGATGATATGTTGGTGCATACCAAACAACATCAGTCTTTTGAGGCAGATGGTATCGTTATGGATATTACTGGTGCGTGCAAAGTGACATGTATGAAACATGCCATGCAGATGATCGTGCCTTAGAGGCGAGAGGCGAAAGGCGAGAGGTTATAGGCTAGAGGCGAAGGATTCAGCCTCGCTGATTTGGTCAATTTTGCCTACATCCATCATACGGTAATTCTCAGGGATATATGCTCTGAGAATTTCTTTTTGTGCTATACTCAAATATAAATCAATAAGGGAGAATTTCTCACCTTTTTGCTTTACCACCTCGTCCATGCAATCGAAAATGCGTGGACTAAGCACCTGCATGCCCGAGAAGGCTAGTTGGCGATTGGCAATTGGCGATTGGTAATCGGCAATTGGACCGCGGACTTCCCCTGTGGCAATATTGGTCCAGCCGCATAGACGATTTTCATCGTTGAAAAGCAAGTAGCGTTGTGTTTCTCTTTCGCTAACAACCACTACACCCATCTCATTGGGATTATATGCCTGGAGTAGGGTAGGAATATCGATATTGGACAGAATATCCACATTGCAGATGAGTATGCCTTCGTTTGAACTTCTGAACTCCTGAATTCCTAAACTCCTAAACTTCTCCCCTGCTTTGCGCAATCCACCACCAGTTTCTAGGAGCATATCGCGCTCGTCACTTACCTGAATATTGCACCCGAAATTATCATTGTCCTTTAGATAGTTAATGATCATATCAGGGAAGTGGTGGATGTTCACCACGATGTCTCTAATGCCTGCTGCTTTGAGTTTCTCGATTTGCCATTGCAATAGGGTTTTGCCTGCTAGTGGCACGAGAGCCTTAGGGAGAGTGTCGGTTAGCGGTTTGAGGCGTGTGCCTAGACCTGCCGCAAATATCATTGCTTTCATAAGTATGATATGGGTTGGATGTTTATAAAAAAAGGATACCTGTTTAGGTATCCTTTGTGTCCTCCCAGGGACTCGAACCCTGGACCCACTGATTAAGAGTCAGTTGCTCTACCAACTGAGCTAGGAAGACGGGTTGGTTTCAAAACCGAGTGCAAAGGTACTGCTTTTTTTTGATATGACCAAATATTTTTGAAAAAAAACGCTTTTTTTTGCATATTTCGTAAAAAAGTAGTATCTTTGCACGTTAAATATTTTGGGTAACTATGGCGCAATCATTAAGTCAATTATTTTTTGAGGCTACCGGCAAAAAAGCAGGTGAGCAAGTAGCATTGACCGCATCAGGCAGTAATCGTCGATACTATCGCATATACAGTGAGGATAATAGCACCTCATTGATTGGTGTGCAAGGTACATCAAGAGATGAGAATCATGCCTTTCTCTATATGGCAGAGCACTTTATGCAGAAGGGACTGAATGTACCTCAAGTGCTTGCTGTAAGCGATGATGAGATGAATTATGTGCAAGAAGACTTGGGGGATACCTTGTTGTTTGATTTTATCGCAGAAGGTAGAAAGACAGGTGTGTTCTCTGC
>JAZQSZ010000048.1:0-5494 GCA_045630365.1 Paludibacteraceae bacterium
TCCAGCTCTGCCATTGCTTGTGCACCAGCACCTGAAGCTGATTGATAAGAAGAAACATGCACACGTTTAATATGAGAGAGCTCCTCTATAGCCTTCAAGCATACAGCCATGATGATGGTAGTACAGTTAGGATTAGCGATAATGCGTCTGCCACCCTCAGCAAGGGCTTGGTCAATATCCGCTGTGTTGAGTTCAGGCACTACCAATGGCACAGTAGGATCCATACGGAAAGCAGATGAGTTATCAATCATGATAGCACCATGGCGAGTGATATCCTCTGCATAGTCGCGAGAAACACCGCCACCAGCAGATACAAAAGCGATATCAATGCCTTTGAATTGGTCACCATGTTGAAGTTCTTCTACGGTATATTCCTTGCCGCAGAAAGTATATGTAGAGCCTGCACTGCGTGCAGAGCCGAAAAGTCGAAGTTGAGAAACTGGGAACTGACGCTCCTCTAGAATCTTAAGTAGTTCTTGTCCAACGGCGCCTGAAGCGCCTACGATTGCGATAGTCATAATATCTGAATAGTTCGGTTATTGTCCGTTTATTGTGCGTCTATTGTCCGTGAATAGTGCGTGTATTGTGCGTGTATTGTGCGTAATTGATAGTCAAAATAAGGCTGCCAACAGGTGTTGGTCAGCCTTATAAAGTAATTAGAGAAGTGTGATAGTCAAATCCTCACCCTCAGCGAAAGATACTTTACCCTCACGAGCCAACCAGCCCAAAGCAAGATAAAGTTCGTCGTTTTTCAATTTTGTAGCTTTCTTCAAAGCTTTCAATGTGAGAGCACCACCTTGTAGTGCATTCCAGATCAAACCTGCGTTCTCACCAATTTTAGTTGTAATCATAATACCTTAAAAAATAAAACAGTTAATTTATATATAGCGACTCACGTCGCGAAGTAGTCTAAATTTTTATAGTTTTTTGAACAAGAGGCAAGCATTGTGACCACCAAAACCAAAGTTGTTACTCAAGGCATAGCGGATCTCGCGCTCCTGTGGTTGGTTGAATGTGAAATTCAAATTGTAGTCGATGTTTGGATCTTGATCATCCTCTTCGTGGTTGATAGTAGGTGTAACGACTTGGTTAACCACTGAAAGGATAGAAATAATCGCCTCCACCACACCTGTTGCACCAAGCAAGTGACCAGTCATAGACTTAGAGGATGTGATATTGAGTTTGTATGCGTGGGGACCAAACACATGCTGGATGGCCTTGACTTCTGCCACATCTCCCACTGGAGTAGATGTGCCGTGGGCATTGATATAGTCCACATCTTCAGCCTTAATACCAGCGCTGTCAATGGCTTGCTGCATAGCTTGGATTGCGCCTTGTCCCTCTGGATCAGAAGCCGTGATATGATAAGCATCGCAAGTCATACCTACACCCACTAATTCAGCATAAATCTTTGCGCCACGAGCTTTAGCATGTTCATACTCCTCAAGAATCAACGAACCCGCTCCCTCGCCCAAAACAAAACCATCGCGTGAAGCGGAGAATGGACGACAAGCTGTTTGAGGAGAATCATTACGTGTAGAAAGAGCGTGCAGAGCATTGAAACCACCAATACCTGAATACTCTACCGCAGATTCGCTACCACCTGTGAGCACAACATCAGCTAATCCCATACGTACTTGGTAATAGGCGTTGGCAATAGCATGCGCAGAACTAGCACAAGCAGAAGTAGTAGAATAATTGACACCGCGGAAACCGTAACGCAAGCCTATCATTCCTGCTGCCATATTGGTGATTACCATTGGGATATAGAATGGACTATAGCGAGGCGTACCATCACCTGTGGCATGGGCTCCGATATTCACATCCAAGGTGTGCACACCACCCATTCCACTACCAAAAATCACCCCACAACGCACAGCATCCTCGTTCTCCATACGGATACCAGCATCTTGGATAGCTTGTTCAGCAGAATGAACAGCAAGGTGAATATAACGATCGTAGCGACGAAGCTCCTTGGGATCAAACAAAGACGACACGTCTAAATCTTTGACTTCGCATGCAAACTGAGTCTTAAATTTAGATGCATCAAAATGGGTGATATCCCCCGCTCCGCTCTTTGAGGCCAGCAGGTTTTCCCATGTTGTGGCAACATCATTTCCCAATGGTGTTACCATTCCCAATCCAGTGACAACTACACGTTTTAATTCCATATACAAATATATTGAGCGAGTCTGTAGGAATAACCTACAAACTCGCCAATGCTAGAATTCTTCTACAAAATTATGCTTGAAGTTTCTCAATGTAAGCAATAACGTCTTGTACAGTGTTGATTTTGGTAGTTTCCTCATCTGGAATAGAGATACCGAACTCTTTCTCAAATTCCATGATCAACTCTACGGTGTCAAGAGAGTCTGCGTTGAGGTCTGCTGTGAAGCTAGCCTCTGGAGTAACTTGTGATTCTTCAACGCCCAATTTATCAACGATAATTGCTTTAACTTTTGATTCAATAGCTGACATAATAATTTGTAATTAATTAGTTAGTATTTTAGTATTATTCTTTTTCGAATTTCAAAATCGACTGCAAAGTAACTACTTTTTTTTGGAATATGCAAATTTTTTAACCAAAATGAGCATTTATTCACCTATTTCAAGCAAAATTTCACCAATTCTGGCTCCTGCTTTGCCCGTTTGAGTCAATAAAACAGAATCCCCGTTTAAATTCTCAACATATAGATTTTCGACAATTTTATGGGTATGTGCACCAATAATTACATCTATATTTTGGGTCTTTTCTGCTAATTCCATATCGGAGATATTTCCCCCGTTCATAGGGTGTGTTCCTTGGTGACTCAAACAAACAACCACATCGCACTTTTCCACATCACGAAGTATATTGGCCACCTGCTGAGCACTGGTAATAGGATTGAGGTATTGAATAGGAGCAAAATTCTTCTCCGCGATCAAACCTTTAGGATTAACACCTATTCCGAAGACGCCAATACGAACTCCAGAACGTTTGATAACGGTATAAGGCAAGACCAATCCTTCGAGCGGAGTTCCTGTCACATCATAATTGGCACATACGATAGGAAAATGAGCCAACTCTAAGACCGCAGCCAAGGTATCTACTCCGTAATCAAACTCGTGATTACCCAAAGTGATCGCGTCGTATTGCATACGATTCATCGCATCTATCTCTATGCGACCATGATAGAAATTATAATAAGGTGTACCTTGACTAAAATCGCCAGCATCTAACACAATCAAATCAGGATGCTCGTTACGCATTTGTTGAATATACCCCATTCTTCTCGCGTATCCGCCACAAAACTCGTCGCGTTTGCCCGCCTCTAGAGGTTCTATTTGAGAGTGCGTATCATTGGTGTGCAAGATAATAATCGTTTGCTCTTGACGACCATTACACGCCACCATTATTATTCCTATCAAGCATACCAATAGGTATCTAAAAACGCCTTTGTAGATCATCATAATTCATTATAGATAAAATAGTTTGTCCATTAGGCAAATGGCGAGAAGGATTATTCGCCATAAATCGGTTAACCAGATCACGCATTTCTACCTCTGTCAGGGGTTTGCCTTGAGGTATCGCCATTTGCTTAGCCAAGCAAAGTGTCATCGTTTCCTGCCATTGGTCATGAAGAGAGTGTTCGGTATCCTGTACATCATGAATAACCTGCAAGAGTGTATCCACTGGATTCTTTTGACCCAATAAGGCTGGTACACCACTAATGGTATAAGCAAGAGGAGAGAATTGCTCCAATACAAATCCTAGTTTCTCCAAATCAGATAATAGCGACTGTAGTGTCTCTAGATCTTTTTCCACTAGTTCGATTACCTCTGGGAAAAGCAATGGTTGGGTTACTGCTTGCGAATGCGATAGCTGCTCTCTTAACTCCTTATATAAGATAGCCACGTGCGCGCGATGCTGATGGATGAATATCAATCCTTGGTCTATCGGTGCTAAAATGTAGTTATTGTTACATTGGATAAGAGGAGTCGTCTCGGCGATAGAAGGAGTATCAAACAACATGGTCTCCATTTCGCCCATACTTGATATCCTATTACCTATTTCTGTTGTCTTTGGATATGCCTGTTCCCATCCCGAGATTGCACCGCTGCGCGATGTATGGGCTTTGAATGGATCATAACTAGGATCCACCTGTAGAGTTGGTGCAGCAATAGGCACTGCACCGATTGGGATAGTAGGGATATCCAATTGGGTGGTAGTGCTAAAATCCAAGGATGGAGCTACATTAAACTTACCCAATGCCTCCTTGGTTGCTGCCAATAATATTTGGAAAATAGCTTGCTCATCAGCAAACTTGATCTCAGTCTTTGTAGGATGGATATTCACATCGATTGCATCGGGATGAATATCAAAATACAAAAAATACGAAGGCGAATGTTCAGGAAGCAATAATCCCGAATATGCCGTCATAATCGCTTTGTGAAAATAAGCATGGCGCATATATCGTCCATTGACGAACATATACTGCTGACTATTCTTGCCAACAGTCTCTGGTTTGCCTATAAATCCAGAGATATTGACCAATTCGGTCTGGGTAGACACATCTACCAGATGACTTGTATAAGGTTTAGAAGAGTGTCCAAAAATAGCTTCAATGCGTTGTTTTAGGGTACTAGGAGCTAATTCTGATAAAATCTCATCATTGCTCACAAAGGTGAATTGCACCTGTGGATTAACCAGTGTGATACGATGATACTCTGCGAGAAGGTTACGCAATTCAGTTTGATCCGTCTTCAAGAATTTGCGTCTAGCAGGAACATTATAAAAAATATTCTTCACACGAATATTCGTTCCCACAGGACATTGCACCATTTCTTGTGCTAGTACTTGTGATCCAGCAATTTCGACACGCGTACCTACCTCGTCTTCACTACGGCGTGTTTGCAATTCTACATGTGCGATAGCGCATATACTAGCTAGAGCCTCCCCTCGAAAGCCCATCGTTCTTAATTGAAATAAATCAGAAGCCTGGGAAATTTTGGAAGTGGCATGACGCTCGAAAGCCATACGTGCATCCGTTGGGCTCATGCCTTTGCCATCATCTATTACCTGCAGGAGGGTACGACCCGCATTACGCACAATGATACGAATGTGCGAAGCGCCAGCATCCAGTGAGTTCTCTACCAACTCTTTGAGACAAGAAGCAGGTCGTTGAATCACCTCGCCAGCCGCAATCTGGTTGGCAACGCTATCTGGTAAGAGATGAATAATATCATTCATAGTAGGTAGTTAAAGGCAAAAATGAGTAACAATAACAACGCAATCCAAAAAGCGAGTTTGGATTTGCGTTGGTTATTGTTCTGTCTCTTGTGGGTATTCGCCTCGTGTGCTTCACGAAACGACCCACGATGAAGACGCGCAAGTTTATCCTTGCGCGCCTCCTTTTCTTTATCGTAGTAAATGGGGCGATAGTCCCACCCACGTGGTTTTGGTACTTTTGGAAAAAGTATCGACATTATTTAACGATAGCTTGGAACTTCTCGT
>JAZQSZ010000049.1:0-18236 GCA_045630365.1 Paludibacteraceae bacterium
TATGTTGCTCTTCTTCTTCATGTCTGTAACATCTATGAAGGAGGTTACCTACAAGGTTCAGATCAAAAACCCACAAGCTACTGAGCTGACCAAGTTGGAGAAAAAATCGTTGATTCGTTATATCTATGTAGGTACTCCTACTGCTGAGTTCCGTAAACAATATGGTGCGGAGACACGTATCCAATTGGACGACGCTTTTGCTGAGGCTAACGAGATTGGTGATTATATCATCAACGAGCGTTCTTCTATGAAAGAGTCTGACCAAGGTTTGATGACAGTGTCTATCAAAGCAGACAAAGAGACTAAGATGGGTATTATAGCAGAAATTAAGCAAGAACTTCGCCGTGCTTATGCATTGAAGATCAGCTACGCTGCTACACAACGTACATCTTACTAATTAGATATCGACTGATTTCTAGATAACAAGCAGCCTGACCACCTGGTCGGGCTGTTTGTTTTGTAGGATAAATCATCTATAAAACAACAAAATTTGCATATATCAAAAAAAAGTTGTACTTTTGCACGCAATTTGATAAAATGCAGTAATGCGTCTGAAAAGTGATGTAAATATTAAGAATCGCCGTGCCTCATTTGATTATGAGATACTAGAACGTTATGTGGCTGGCATTCAGCTATATGGCACGGAGATTAAGTCTATCCGTGAGAGCAAGGCCTCGCTGGTAGATACCTATTGTCAGTTTGTTGGGCGTGAGTTGTGGGTCAAGCAGATGCATATTGCTGAGTATCGTTTTGGTAGTTATACCAACCACGAAGCGAAGCGTGACCGCAAGTTATTGATGACCAAGAAGGAACTTCGTAAATTAGAAAAACAAGTTAAGGACACAGGTAAGACCATTATTCCGCTACGATTGTTTATTAACGAGCGTGGTTTTGCAAAGATGGAGATTGCTCTTTGCCAAGGTAAACACACCTATGACAAACGCCAAGCCCTGCGTGCAGCTGACGACAAACGTGAGATGCAACGCGCTTTGCGCTCCGCGCACGAGCGCTAGCGTGAGACGCTGCGCGTAGTTGAAGGAGTTTTAGGAGTTTTAGAAGTTTTAGAAGTTTTAGGAGTTTTAGAAGTTTTAAAAGTTTTAGAGGTAGGTGTATGAAAGCGATAAGTTTTGAGGATTTAAGAATTTGGCAAAGTGCTAGAGAATTATCTAAAGAAATATATAGAATCTCTCGCTTTCCTGAATTTAGTAAAGATTATAGATTTGTAGGACAGATTACTTCTGCTATGGGATCTGTAATGGATAATATTGCAGAAGGATTTGAAAGAGATGGAAATAAGGAGTTTTTCCAGTTTTTATCTATAGCGAAAGGGTCGTGCGGTGAGGTTAGAAGTCAGTTATATAGAGCATATGATGCAGGATATATAGACGAGGATTTATTTAATACACTGTTAGGAAAAATAAAGGCTCTAAGTTCAAGTATCTTCCACTTTATGAATACTTTGAAGGCTTCAGAGATAACAGGAAAAAAGCACAAAGAATAGTCCCCTAAAACAGCACCTTTAGGTGCGACTAAAACCCTTAAAACCCCTAAAACAGCACCATAGGTGCGCCATGAGAGATGTTACCAATAGACTTCATAGAATCATTACACAGCCAGATGTCGCCAGAGGAGGTGCAGCAACTGTGTCAAGCGCTGGAAACTGAGCCAGTAGTGTCTATCCGATTGAATGATAAGATAGACTACTTGACTTTTGATGCTGATACCGAAGAGGTGCCATGGCATGAGGATGGTTATTACTTGAGCAAGCGTCCACAGTTTACGCTTGACCCCCTATTCCACGCTGGTTGCTACTATGTGCAAGAAGCTAGTAGTATGTTCCTAGGCGAGGTGTTAAACCAATACGTTAAGCGCGATAGCATCGTGCTAGATATGTGCGCTGCGCCAGGCGGCAAGTCCACATTGATTAGTCAGTATCTAGGCGAAGAGGGATTATTAGTGAGCAACGAGGTAGTACGCCAACGTGTGTTTGTCCTCTCGGAGAATATCCAGAAATGGGGCAATGGCAATACTGTAGTGACACATAACTATGCCGCAGATTTCGGCAATAAGTTGCAGAATCTCTTTGATTGTATTTTGGTGGATGCCCCATGTTCGGGCGAGGGAATGTTCCGCAAAGACGCGGGTGCTGTAGAAGAGTGGAGTCTCAATAATGTACGCGAGTGCGTCGCTCGCCAATGTGAAATATTGGATGATGTATGGGATGCGCTCAAACCAGGTGGTGTGTTGATCTATTCCACTTGTACCTTCAATCAAGAAGAGAACGAGAAGAATGTCAAATGGATTATCGAGGAGTTAGGCGCGGAAGTCTTGCCTATAACATATGACCCAAGTTGGGGTATTGTAGAAGGTCAAGTGGGCTATCACTTCTATCCTCATAAGGTTAAGGGCGAGGGATTGTATATGTGTGCGTTGCGCAAGTTGGGTGCGCCTGCTACATTCCGTATGCCTAAGACCAAAGTGCAAACACCTAAGACCAAGATCGATGGCGAGGCAGAGATGCGCCGTTGGCTCAAACACCCAGATAGATGGGTGATCCGTCAGCAAGAGCGTTTTATGTCAGCTTATCCTGCTAAGTATAAGGAGTTGATAGAGTATATTTCTACGCAGTTTATCTGTATCAGTACTGGTTTTGGTATTGGCGAATTGAGGGGTAAAGGTGTGGCACCACAACACTCTCTGGCAATGTTAAAGGATATCAAACAAGACGCTTTCGTGCGTGCCGATTTGACGCTAGATCAAGCCTTGGCATATTTGCGTAATGAAGCTTTGGTGTTAGATGGTGTGCAACAAGGTATCGTGTTGGTGACCTATGAGGGAGTGCCATTAGGCTTTGTGAAGAACGTAGGTAACCACTGCAACAACCTCTATCCTAAGGAGTGGCGAATCCGTAAGTTATAAATCGACGGACCGACGGTTTATATCTTACGTAGTTTTAATAGTTTTAGTCGCTTTGCTGTTTTATTGCCTTCGGCAGTTTTAGAGGTCCTTGTACATTTAAAACTTCTAAAACCTTTAAAACACTTACAACTTCTAAAAAACACATGTTTTGCAACATTTTTTGCTAGGTATTTGTCTATATATCTTGCATATTTCAAAAAAAATAACTAATTTTGCAAGTTGTTGTAACGTAATATGTATACCTTCTCTAATATATTATCTATTTATCAAATGGTTAGTGACCGTTTAGTGTTGTCTAATTTGCTGTATAATAGCGAATTAGACTATATGGGGGGGGGTAAAATTCAATTCGCAAAACATAACAGCGCATATAGCGCCATTATGACTTATATTCTACCATCTATGTCAGCATAGGTGGTATTTTTGTTAGTATATATCCTTAAAACTTTAAAATAGATATTAACTTTAAAAACAAATATTTATGAAAAAATCAATCTTCTTATTCTTCGCAGCTATCATGTGTGCAAGCAGTGTGTGGGGCGCGTCGTCCCCATTGTATGTTAATTATCCTTATGTTTATTTGGATAATAGTTCTCTAAACTGGACTGGATGCAATGTTGTTGTTGGACATAATAGTTATTCACGCGGTTATTTGATGAAAAAAATTGATGGCACCAATTTGTTTTACAAAGAAATTACAAACGAATGGAAGGATGCTAAAGGGATTGTATTTATCAATGCTACAGTAGAGTGGGGTGCTGAGAATACAAACTTATGGGATCGTACCAATGGACAAACTCGCACAGGGTATCAATGGGAGCATCAGTATGAGAGCATGGATTACCATAATACCTACTTATGTACATCAACTGGTAATGATGATTTAACCATTGACTACAAAAGCGGTGGATACGAAGATCTCAACTCAACACAGACTATAATGTCTGCCTACAAAGTACAAGGCGGCAATTACACCGAGACTAACACACCTGCTAAAATTTCCATCACTTCTTATGCATTAACTGCAAATGGTGTTGCGACAAAGCAAAATTATAATCTTGCCACTAGTGCAAAAAGTGTATCAGTTAGTGCAGCACGCACCGCTACTACTACTTTGAAAATTGATGCAGTACCAAAAGGCTATAAGTTTGATGGTTGGTTCACAAGACTTAATGAGGGCGATAGACTTTCAGAAGAATTGACATACACTTATTATCCAACAGCAGAAACGACTATTTTTGCTCGTTTCTCAGAGGACGCGTATTTCTTGGCTGGTACGTTAGATGGCAATAATGATTGGAATGCTGATGAACTTCGTATGGAAAAAGACGGCGAGGGTAATTACTCATATACTTTCTCTGACCCCCTCGCTGCTGGCGAATACTTGTTTAAAGTCACAGATGGCACATGGGGTAAAAACTGGAATTGGAACAATGTGGTAGGTGAATATTGTGAACTCTCAAAAGCTGCAACGGACGACAACATCAAGCTTACACTTTCAGCATCTACTACTTTTACTATTACTTTCAACAAGACTAACAACTCAATCTCATTTGAAGGTTTGACTGATAAGTACACATATTTCCTTATGGGCGTAGATGGCGATTGGGACAACGGTATAGAGATGATAGCCAACCCAGATCCTGCCAAAACCGATGAATATGTATTGCTCAACCAACTTATTCTTTCTGCGAACGATGCAGTAAAAGCTGTTACATTAGAGTGTGGTAGCCCTATTGCATATAACAATACAGTGAAAAGTGGTTCTGTTGCATACGAACTCACCCCTGATTATGAACAAAATATCGTCCTTGCTAATGGTGTATATAACTTCTATTTCGACATTTGGAACGGTATTTATATCGCAGAAGCTGATGCAACGCCACTTTCTTTAACGGGTTTAACTAAAACTCTCTACGGAAAAACAGGATGGGGTAAAAGATACACTCAACTAAGTGATGGCTCAAACATAGTTTCTATCTACAACGGAGACGACGATTACGCTTATGGAGAATATCTCGTTGATTTGTATCTTGAAAGTGAAGACCTCACAGTTTCTGGATTTGGTACATGGGAAGTTGTAAGTGGAGTAGAGACTTTAACAGCAAAACTCGTAGACGAAAACAAAACCATCGTATACAACCTCACGGCTACTGTTGCAACCGTTGAAACTTACACTCTCAATTGCCCCAATGCACATTACTACAAGCCAAACATGATGGAAACAGCTTTCGTTGGCGAAGTAGATGGAGAGACTTTGACTGTTTCCGTTGAAAGCTTGGTAGTTGGTGAGAATAATAATGTTCTTGGTATTTACGGCGAAACAGACTTCCTTGCAGAAACCGTAATCATCTCTGTGAGCGGTCTTACTACATATGTTCTAACAGGTGCATTTAAAGATGCAACAGGTAATATTTACAATGTATCTATGACAGCGACTCCATTGCCAAAGACTCCAGTAGTAGTTGAAAATGCAACTTACACAGAAGTAGATGGCGATATTATCATTACAGGTGATTGGAGCGGAACTGAGCTGACAGTTACTTTGTATGGTTATGCTACATCTGACAATGTATTATATGAAGAAGCTGAAATGGAAACATCTGACATTTGGGCTGCCTCTACCGAAGTAACATTGAATAAAACAGCTGACGCTTTCACTATTACAGGTGAATTCATCCACGGATGGGAAGCTGCAATCTACAATGTAACCATCTCTGGTACACTCCCTGTTCCTGCTCCTGATTACACACGCACAGTAGTAACTGGTGAGTGGGGTACAATCTGCTTGCCAAAAGCATCAAACAGCGTCACAGGTGCTACATTCTATGAGGTTTCTTCTTTGGTATATGGTGAAGGTCTTTGGTTAGATCAACTTGCTGATGGAGTTCAACTTGAGGCAGGTAAGCCATATATCTTCAAAGCAACTGATTCAGAAATCAAGGTAACATATACAGGTGAGGCTAAAGCTGTTCCAGAAGCTGGTGCTAATGGCTTGACTGGTACATTCACCTATATTGCAGCTGGTGGTTTGACTGATAACTACATCATCGCCGAAAACAAAGTATGGGTTGCTGGTTCTGGCGCTAGCTTGTCAGCAAATCGCGCTTACATTGATGCAAAAAAAGTTCCAAAAACAGCACAAGCTCAACTCCCAGGTCGTCGTCGCGTACAAATGGGTGAGAACGCTGCAACAGGTGTTGACAATATCACCAATACTGATAATACCACTATCAAGGTAATTGAAAACGGTCAACTCGTCATTATCCGCAACGGCGAGAAGTTTAACGCACAAGGTGTGCGCCTTTAAGCAAGCGAGTTGAAAGAGTTCTAGGAGTTTTAGTCGCAGCGTAGCTGCTGTTTTAAAGGTATGCTTCGCTCGACTAACTCACCACTAAAACTTTTAAAACCTTAAAACATTTAAAACTACTGTTGAATTTATGAAAAAGAATTATATCGCGCCTCAAACAGAGGCAATAGAGCTCCTCGGAACAAATGCTATCATGGCTGGTAGTGGTTTCAACAACCCTAACATCGGCTGGAGTGACGGTACTTATAATGGACCTGGTAACTAATCCCAGCCTTTAAACTACAAGCCACATTTTACACCAAAACCGCCCTCGTGGCGGTTTTGATGTTTCTATTAGCTTGCTATCTCCTTCAGTATTCCTTCGGTAAACCTTCGGAGTGGTAACGGTGTGGTAACGGGGAAGACTAGTGGACCAACAGACCGTCTAATCTATAAAATTCACACACGTACACGTGCGTGTGTATTTATAAAAACAGTTGGTCTAATGGTCCGTTGGTCCTATTGCAAGGGTGTTGCAAGGGTATTGCAAGAACCCGTCATGAACCTGTGTTAGAATGTAAGATCATAAAATATCCGAGAATAAAATGGGAAATAGTTTTTATTCTAACAAAATTATGCTAGTAGGATAATTCAGTTTGCATAATTGCCATTTTTTTTGTACCTTTGCAGAGAATTTGACCTAGCAATTTATTATTTACTCATCACTTATCACTCATAGTTTATAGTTGGGAACATGTTTTTTGACGAACTACCCCTAGCAGATGAGGTGCTTGATGCCCTCTGGGATATGCACTTTGACGAGTGCACTCCCGTACAAGAACATACCATACCCGTCATCCTAGAAGGACGCGACGTGATTTCCTGTGCACAAACTGGCACCGGAAAAACTGCTGCATTTATCCTTCCTCTACTCACCAATTTGCTCTACGACAACCACGATCCCAACAAACTCAACGCCATCATCATGGCACCTACTCGTGAACTTGCACAGCAGATTGACCAACAAATGGAGGGATTTGGTTTCTACGTGCCTTTCTCCTCAGTAGCTATCTACGGCGGTAACGACGGCGGAGCATGGGGAACTCAGTCCACTGGACTACAAAAAGGTGCCGACATTGTCATCGCTACTCCTGGACGACTGCTTTCCTTGATGAATATCTACAACATTGATTTCTCGGGTGTCAAATACTTTATCCTAGATGAGGCCGATCGCATGCTAGATATGGGTTTCTATGACGACATAATGGCGGTAGTTAACCGACTACCCAAAGACCGCCAAACCATTATGTTCTCTGCCACTATGCCGGCAAATATTCGCAAGATGGCCAAAGCGATTATGAACAACCCAACCGAAGTACAGATAGCCGTATCACGACCACCAGAGAGTATTCGCCAAATGGCTGTGGATATATTTGAAGCGCAGAAAACGGAGTTTTTGGTTCAGAAGTTCAGGAGTTCAGGAGTTCAGGAGTTGAAAAAGGTCATCGTATTTGTAGGTAAGAAGCAGAAGGTCAAGGAACTCGCGCGCACATTACGCGCGAACAATATAAATGCACGCGCTATGCACTCGGACCTCGAACAGAAAGAACGCGATGAGGTTATGCTAGATTTTCGTAACAACAAGGTGGATGTCCTCGTGGCCACGGATATTGTGTCACGAGGTATAGATGTGGACGATATACCATTGGTCATCAACTACGATGTGCCACGAGATGCAGAGGACTATGTACACCGCATAGGTCGCACGGCTCGTGCGGAGAACAAAGGTGAAGCAATCACTCTAGTGAGCCCAGAGGATAAACACTTCTTTAATAAGATAGAGAGATTCTTGCAGAAATCTATCGAGCGTTTGCCTTTGCCTTCTTCGCTCGGACCTGCTCCAGATAGTAGCGTATGTTCACTTGCTGCTGACGCCCCCAAGCGGTCTTCAAAGTCCCGAAAAGGCGGGAAGCCTCATTGGCGTAGTCACAAGCCGAAGAATAATCGCCCAAAAGCTCATAAGCAATAGCGATATTAGCCGCAGCCATCGCTGCGGCTTTTGTTGTTTTAGGGGTTTTTCCAGTCTCATCATTGGCAACCTGTTTCCAATGATGAATGGCCTCCTCCCAACGTTGATAACGGAACGATTGCAAGCCCGCTTCTATATGAGTGTCAGCTATATCGTATAGATAACGAGAAACAGCAACCCACGAATGTGCAAAACTTTTACCTAAACCTTCTCCCAACGTACTAGCTAAGTATAATAATGCATCTTCGCGATCAGGCAACTGATTGAGAGCCTGCGTACGTGTATATTCCACTGGACTCTCCCAGAGCAATGTATCTGCATACGACAATGTTTGGCTTCTGCGAGATGCATCCGCAAAATACATACTCCAATGAGATTGTGCGAATGCCTGTATGTAGGCATATTGCCCACCCCCATCTGTTTGAAAAGCTTCTAGTACATCGTACAATACCAGTTGGTTTAACACCAAGAGTGCATCTACCTGATAGGTTTGTATTAAGTTTTGAACTTTGCTTGCAGACAATGATTGACGGGCATAGTAATTCGTCGAAGAGTTTTGCGATACGTCCAATAGTTCTACTGCATCAAACTCTCCACTCTCATCCAAAGTTTGCGTAAGAGAGAATAGACTATAGAGTAGCGCTCTGTCCAACCGCACAGATATACCACTTTTATTATTTCCATCTAACACGGTTGAGTGACCAAAATCATTAGGTTGAACCAAAGCATTATTGACTACCAACACGCGACGCACCCCACGCAACGCATTGCGCTCCGCGTCGCGATACTCATCAATGGTAAAGTGCCACTGCTGAGCCACCATTGGCATGCCCAATAGCAGCAGACAAAACAATATGGTGTGTTTTATTCTCATTTCTCCCAACCGTCAAAGACCTCAGGACCATAGACATTGTCCTCGTTCTCATCGTGCAAAGGTGCCCATAATTGTGCAAAAAATGGATTCTTCTTAGCTACTTTATCCCATTGCCATGGACGAGCATTAGGCTCATCTTTGTATGGATAAGGCATACACTCTTCGCACCAGTGACCACCTAACAATATGAGGCGTGGACTAGCCATAAAGGTATGCCCCTCTGCGCACTCCCATTGGAGTGGAGTATCCCAAATTGAAGATCGCTCGCTTGACTCGCTGTTGATCGCTGACGCTGTAGATCGGCCTTCGGCCTGTAGATCGCTCACAGGGCTCGCTGTAGTATTTTCTTCGGCATAGCCGAGGCATTTACCGCCACGGAAAGCTGCGGCTTTTTGCATGTCCTCAATAGTGAACAATTCTTTTGGTTTTTGCTCATCATAACCATGGTCAATCAGAGTGTACTCATCGCTATTGTGTGAGAGATCCCAGTCTTTCCAATGAGGGATAGCCTTATATGCCTCTAATGTGCCATAGTATGCACTAATACGCTCGGTTTTGTTGTGCTTGATCCACCATTGTGTACCATGCTCTTTGGACATTGCCATAGCATACATACCGAGTTTAACGCAACGAGGGAAGAGTTTGGCAATCTTGGTCTTAGCTGCAAAACGAATACCCGCTGGTACGGTTGGAGATTTAGCCATTTGTGCAAAATACTCTTTGACTGGTACATTCGCGCGGAAGTGGAGGAAGTTCTCTAAGCGGTCGCCATCAATATACCACATACCATGGAAGTTACGAGTGGTAAACCAATTGGCGTTGAAGATTTTCTCTGGTCGTGGGCAACCGATAGCATCCAGTAGCAGGCACTCAAACTCGTAGTTGGAAATGCGGTACTCTTGACCAGAGCCGATATTGTAGTAGTTCTTCCAGAACTCCTCAGGTACCTCATCGCGGCAAACGCGTTCGAGGAGTCGTCCGCTATCTTCCACAGTAGCCCACTCTAACACACCACGGATAGGAACGTGGAACATGATAGGGTCGTAGTTCTTGAGGATGGCAGGATAGAGGATACCAGACTGACGGAGAGAAACCCATTGTTTGATAGGGGAGTTAGTGATGATACGCTCCGCTTGTGCTTTGGTAAGACCATAGTGGTCATAAGCCGACACACAGATAGGGTCGCCAGTACGTCCCCAATGTAGAGGCTCGCGACGGTCGCCCATCTGTGCCACACTACCGATATAAACAACCTTAGGTTGTTTTTCCTCTCCTTGAGCGAGCACAGCGTCACGGATATTAGTAGCCGCAGTGATATTGGTGCGGAGGGTAGCCTTAGGACGGTAGTCTGCCTGTGGAGATACCATACCACCAACGTGAAGAACTATATCAGCACCCGTAACACCACGGAGGATATCATCGTAGTTGGTAAGGTCGCCCCAAACGACTTCTAGTTTATCTGCGAGAGGCGCAAGGAGTTCTTTGTTTTTGGCGCTAGGACGTGCTAGAACGCGGAGTGTGTATTGGTCTGGGTAGCGGAGAATCTCTTGTACTCCGGCGAATCCCATAGTGCCTGTGGCACCTGTAAGGAAGATGGTTTTCATTATATTCTAGTTATCTAGTTGGGCTAGTAGTACTAGTAGCACTAGCAGTACTAGTTGGATGAATATTTCAACTTATTTCTTAGGATGGAGGAGTTGTTGCCACTTTTGCTTAGCGAATTGGAGCGTGTTGTTAATGAGGAACATACCCCAATGTTCGTTTTCCTCTGCGGCAGCGTCTTCTAAGTATTGCTCGGTAGCTTCAGCTGCACTATCCGAGATGATAAGCAGTTGATCTCCAACCTCTAGTTCGCTAATGCCCGTTGGCACGAAAAAGTCTTCGCCTCTGCGTACCATAATGACAAGCAATTGGGTGTCGAACTTAATATCTTTCAATGTGTTACCATTAACGAGAAGCGCCTCCGTCACTTCCACCTCTGTAGCCGCGGACTCTACTTCTTCTGGCAAGTCAATATCGAAATGAACGAGTTTCTTTTGCTCCTGTGGAGGCATAGTCAAACGCAGTTTTCTTGCCATAGCGGAGAGAGAGGTGCCCTGTGCAAGCAATGAGAGAAGGGTGCAGAGGAAGACCACATTGAAGATGAGGTCTGCATGTGGTACCTCATGCGCCTTACACATAATGGCGAAGATAATAGGTACAGCACCTTTGAGTCCTACCCAACTGAGCATAAGTTTGTCATTGCTGCGGTATTGCTTGAAAGGTAACATACATAGGAAAACAGACAATGGACGAGAGATAAACATCATAATAATGCTGATGATTACACCTGCGAGGATAACCTCTAGTTGGAAGAGTTCATGTGGACGTACCATCAAACCAAGCACGAGGAATACGACCAATTGGCTGAGCCATGTGAGACCATCGAAGAAACTACGTGTTTGGCGCTTACGTGTGAACTTACTATTACCAATCACCAAACCGCCGATATATACTGCCAAATAAGTATTACCTTTGAGGTAGTAGGTGGCGGAGAAGATGAAAATACATGCTGTGAGTACCATGATAGGGTAGAGCGACTCGTTGGAGAGTTGCGCTTTACGCATCAGACTAACAATACCCTTACCAAAGAGGAAACCCATAACTGCACCCATAACTAATTGCACCACAATGTCTTGTACCACTGTGAGGGCGGTAACATCGCCTTGGGTAGCTGTGACTACACCAATCAGTGTGGTGGTAAGCACATATGCCATAGGGTCGTTGGCTCCAGACTCGAGCTCAAGGAGAGGTCGCAGGTTATGCTTAAGACCAATACCATTGGTGCGCAGAATAGAGAACACGGATGCAGAGTCGGTAGATGACATGGTAGATGCCATAAGAAAAGCCACAGGAAGACTCACACTAGCGATGGCACTAAACCAACCAAAGACATAATAGATGATAGCACCCGTGATAAGCATGGTGAGTAGCACACCAATTGTGGCAAGGGTAAGTCCTGGATTGATGACAGGACGGATATCTGATAGTTTGGTGTCTAGACCACCTGAGAAAAGGATAATACACAACGCGATAGTGCCGATAGCTTGGGCAGAACCCACATTGAGCATATATCCCACACCATCTTCGTTAATAAGTTTGCCTAAACCATCAGAACCAAAGAGCATACCTACTGCTAAGAACAGGAGGAGTGCTGGGATTCCAAATTTATAACCGATTTTATCGGTGAAGATGCTCGCGAAAAAGAGCAATGATAGTACGAGAAGTATGAGTTCTACTTGCATATGCTAGGCGCAGCATGGCTGCGGTTTTAATCGCCCTGTCGGGCTGTTTTAAAGTTCTAATCGCCCTATCGGGCTGTTCTAAAAGTTTTAAGAGTTTTAGGGGTTAAAGACCAAAGTATGAACGAATGGCTTCCTTCCAAAAGTCTAATTCGCGATAACCCTGTGCGATGCGAGGACTACCTTCCATTGGGCAGAAAATGACAGTAGGGTAACTGCGCACACCGAAAAGTGCGGCTACTTCTGGTTCTTTTTCTGCATCAAGAGTGTAAACATAAACTTTGCCTTCGTATTCTTTAGCAACTTGTTCTAGAATAGGATGTAACTTTTTACACCAACCACACCATGTGGTGGAGAAATCAATAAGGCATGGTTTATCACCGATGTATTTCCACTGTGGTTGTTGACCAGATGTCAAATCATAGAAGCACACTTTCTTTTTGAAATCAGCTGTGGACAGATAAGTCAACCCTTCTGCCATGCTTGTGAGGGCAAAAAATGCCATGAAAACTATCAAAAAACCTATTTTTTTCATAAAATTTGTCAATTTGGGTGCAAAATTACAAAAAAAATCGTAACTTTGCAAACTTTTTAGAGCAAGGTGGTGGTTTTCTATCCAAAAATTATACAAAATTATAGAAAATTAAACAAAATTTGTTTTGTGGGACAATATTAATGATTCAGTTGGATGATAGTTACGGATTTGCATAGTGCGTTGATACCTTATTTGGAGTTCACTCCAAAGGGGCAGGTATTTGTGCTAGTAGATGAGCATACGGCAGATAGCTGTTTGCCTATTTTATCGGAATCTATGGTGGGGATATCATATCATCAGATTGTTATCGCTGCGGGGGAGCAAAACAAGAATTTGGCTACAGTGGAGCATATATGGGATGAATTGATCTCGCATGGTGCTACTCGTCATGCTTTGTTGGTAAATGTAGGTGGAGGTATGGTGACGGATCTAGGTGGTTTTGCTGCGGCAACTTATATGCGAGGTATTCGCTATGTGAATATTCCAACTAGTTTGCTCGCTATGGTAGATGCATCATCTGGAGGCAAAACGGGATTTGATTACAAAGGGGTAAAGAATTTGGTGGGTAGTTTTACGCTGCCTGAGGCAACATTGGTGTATTTGCCTATGTTGGCGACGTTGCCTGTAGATGAATGGTTGAGTGGATATGCGGAGATGATTAAGCATGGATTGCTAGATAGCAGGGAACATTTGAACACCCTGTTAGCAATAGATGTGAATGATCCAAAATGTTCGATTTCATCGGAGGTTTTGGCGATGAATATCGCCGTCAAAGAACGTATCGTAGCAGAAGATCCCAAGGAAAAGGGAGTTAGAAAATTATTGAACTTTGGTCACACTATAGGTCATGCCATAGAGGAGGCATATGTGGCAGAGGGAAGAGATGTTAAGCATGGATATTGTGTGTTGTGGGGTATGGTGGCAGAACTATATTTGAGTGTGGTTAAATGGAATTTTCCTCGTGAAGTTCTTCTTCAGTTAAGTCATTTGATGTTAGAGTATTACGCTCGTCCAGAGTGCAACTGCAAGGATCGAGAACGATTGGTGCAATGGATGATGAAGGATAAGAAAAATAGGGTGCAAGGAGAGATACAATTTGCTTTGTTGCGTGATGTGGGTGATGGCGTTGTAGATCAAGTGGTAACGAGAGCAGAGTTGGATGAGGCATTGGAGTATTTATTTTCGCTTTAAAAAAGCACCAGTAGGTGCGATAAAAATATCGCTTTTAAGACACTTAGTGTTTTTTCTATGCGAAAATATAAACCTTAACTTCTTCGAGAAGGTCGTTTATTTGCGTTTTAAGCACATTTCTTAATTTTTTCGTAAAAGGTATTGTGCATGTGAAGAAAAAGTTGTATCTTTGCATGCTTTTTCGTGCACGCGCGAGAAGAAAAGGTCTAGAGAATTAGAAAATAAATAAAATATAAAAACATATGGAAGAATTGAATCAACAAGTAGAACAACAAGAGAAGTATGATGGCTCGAGCATTCAGGTGCTTGAGGGTCTAGAGGCAGTGCGTAAACGTCCTGCCATGTATATTGGTGATATCTCACAAAAAGGTCTTCACCATTTGGTTTATGAGGTGGTGGATAACTCTATTGACGAGGCATTGGCTGGTTTCTGTAGTATGATTGAGGTGACAATCAACGAGGATAACTCTATTACCGTACAAGATAACGGTCGTGGTATTCCAGTTGATATTCATCCAAAAGAGAAGAAGAGTGCTTTGGAGGTTGTAATGACCGTCCTCCACGCCGGTGGTAAGTTTAATAAGGATAGTTATAAGGTGTCTGGTGGTCTTCATGGTGTGGGTGTAAGCTGTGTGAACGCGCTTTCAACCAAGTTGCACGTAGAGGTTCGTCGTGATGGTAAGATTCACGCACAAGATTATGCAACTGGTAAACCATTGGCACCTGTGAGCGTGATAGGTACATATGCTGAGGGCGAAGGAACAGGTACACGTGTACAATTCTGGCCTGATGGTAGTATCTTTACCGAGACAGTGTATAAGTATGAGATCTTGGCAAACCGTATGCGTGAGTTGGCATACTTGAATGCAGGTGTGCGTATCAGTTTGACCGACAAGCGTGAGAAAAATGAGGATGGTAGTTATAAGGGTGAGGTTTTCTATTCAGAGAATGGTTTGAGCGAGTTTGTTCGTTATATTGATAGCAATCGTACTCCGCTGATTAGTGAGGTGATTCATTTGAATACCGAGAAATTTGGTACTCCAGTGGAAGTGGCTATCTTGTACAATACCGACTTTACTGAGAATGTGTATTCGTATGTAAATAACATCAACACCATTGAGGGTGGTACACACGTGGCAGGTTTCCGTGCTGCATTGACTCGTGTTATGAAGAAATATGCTGACGAGAGCAAGATGCTCGAGAAAGCGAAACTCAAAGACAAAGATGGTAATGCTAACATTGATGCTAACGACTTCCGCGAGGGTTTGACTGCTATCATTAGCGTGAAGGTGGCAGAGCCACAGTTTGAGGGTCAGACTAAGACTAAGTTGGGTAACTCAGAGGTAGCAGGTATGGTGTCTTCAGCAGTAAGCGAGGCATTGAGCAACTACTTGGAGGAGCACCCAGATGATGCGAAGAAGATCGTAGAGAAAGTGATCTTGGCAGCGCAAGCTCGTATTGCTGCTCGTAATGCTCGTCAGAGTGTGTTGCGTAAGTCTCCTCTCGGCGGTGGTGGTTTGCCAGGTAAGTTGGCTGACTGCGAGAGCAAAGATCCAGCTGAGTGCGAGTTGTTCCTCGTGGAGGGAGATTCTGCGGGTGGTACCGCTAAGACTGGTCGTGATCGTAAGATCCAAGCGATCTTGCCTCTCCGCGGTAAGATTTTGAATGTGGAGAAAGCAATGGAACACAAGGTGTTTGAGAGCGAGGAGGTACGTAATATCTTTACTGCTTTGGGTATCACTTTTGGTACAGAGGATGATCCTAAGGCATTGAACTTGAGCAAACTTCGCTACAACAAGGTGATCATTATGGCCGATGCCGATGTGGACGGTGCGCACATTGCTACTTTGATTATGACATTGTTCTTCCGTCACTTGAAGGCTGTGATTGAGCAAGGTCACCTCTTTATCGCTATGGCGCCACTCTATCTCTGTAGCAAGGGTAGTTACAAGGAGTATTGCTGGAACGATCAACAGCGTCTCGATTTCATTATGAAACATTGCGGTGGTGACGAGAAATTGGTGAAGACTCAACGCTACAAAGGTCTTGGTGAGATGTCCGACGAGCAATTGTGGGAGACCACTATGGATCCAGAGCGTCGCCTCTTGAAGCAAGTTACTATTGAGGATGCCGTAGAAGCAGATCGCACTATCGCTATGTTGATGGGTGATGATGTAGCTCCTCGTCGTGAGTTCATTGAGAAGAATGCAACTTACGCTAAGATTGACGCATAATCTAGTTAGAGATTAGGGATGAAAGTAGCGGTTTATTGTAGTGCGAAGGATGTGATACCTGCAGCGTATCTAGCGTTGGGCGATGAGCTTGGTGCATGGATAGCTGCCCAGGGTCATACCTTGGTGTACGGTGGTGCTACAGGCGGTCTAATGACTCGTGTGAGCAATGCGGCAAAAGCAGCGGGTGGAAAAGTGATAGGGGTCATACCCCATCGTATCATAGAGGCTAAGCGTATGGCGGATAATTGTGATTCGTTGTATGTGGTGACTAATATGAGTGCTCGCAAGCAGCTGATGCGCACGGTGGCAGACTGTTTTGTGTGTCTGCCAGGAAGTTATGGAACGCTGGATGAGATGATGGATGTCATCGCTAGTGGCACGGTACAAGAGCATAAGAAGCCGATCTTCATCTTGAATTACGAAGGGTTTTATGAGGGTTTGAAGCAGCAAACGGAGCATATGCGTTCCTTGTGCTTTTTGCCTAAGGTAGAGCAGTACGCTCCTCGGTTTGTAGATACCATAGATGAACTAGTGGAGTGTATAAAGAATTGTGAATCAAAAAAGAAATAAAACAATATGCAAAAGACTAAAGTTTTTGAGCAGTGGTTGGTAGAAAAGCAAAACATTATTACCCGTTATCGTTCTGTAGAGAAGGGCGAAGTGTTGGCAGAGTATAACCAATTGAAAGCAATAGTAGAGTCAGAAGATTTTCAAGCCAAGAAGCGTTTGCTGACTACAACTAAGTATGCAGATACTTCAGAGGGTAAGACTATGGCTCAGTATAAGAGTGTGAAGTCTCAAGGTGGAGTATTGCTCTATCGCTTATTAAAGAAAGAGGCTTGGAAAGAAAAACCTGAGGTGGTAGAGTATTTGCAATTATTGGAGCAAGTGACTGCCCCTGAGTTTGTCAAAGAACATGCTTTCTGGAAGAACGAAAAGCGTTGGTTGACCACTTCTGAGAGTGCTCAAGAGAAGCGTTATAATGCTTTAGCCAAACATGCTGATGTGCTGTTTTTCCAATCTCATACCGAGGCGGAGATCGCTGAGTTGGAGAGTTATAAGTTGGTGTGGAGCGAGGAGTTTGATGGTAGTATGGATACCCAATGGGCAACTGGTTGGGTATATCCAACAGGTTTGAAGGCAGACCATGCGCATGTGAGCGAGCAACAAGCTTATGCCAAGGGTGCGAACACTCGTGTGACAGCTAGCGTGATGACGGTAGAAACGAAGAAAGAGAAAGTCAATGCTGCGGCTTGGCACCCAACCAAGGGTATGGTGATGCAAGATTTTGCTTATACGAGCGATGTATGGCATACTAAAGAAACTTTGCCTCAAAACATAGCAGTATTGCAGGCTAAAGTCGCATGTTCAGGCAAGGCGAAACACGCTCTCGGATTGACAGGCATGAAGATGGAGAAAGTGTTGCCAATATTGCATGACGCGGGTGTAAAAGGTTATGCTATATACACCTTGGTATGGACGGACAAAGAGGTGGTAACCTATGTGAATGATCAAGAGGTGGCTCGCGTGAAGAACACTTGGTCAACCCAGGATATGTATCTCTACTTGCGCAGTTATTTGCCAGAAAAGCAAAAAGCTGGTAAGGGCGCAATGAGCATAGATTGGATCCGTGTGTACACAAAATAATATAGTGTTTAGAGTTTAGAGGCAAGAAGATATGTTTCTGATAGCAGGGCCATGTGCCATAGAGAGTCGTGAGGTGGTAATGCAGACTGTCGCTACCTTGAAAGAGGTGTGCGAACGCCTGGGCGTGCAGTTGTTTTTCAAGTCTTCCTTTGATAAAGCCAATCGTACGAGTCCATCTGAGCGTGGAGTTGGTATGGAGCAGCGATTGGCAATCCTAAAAGACGTAAAAGAGACCTA
>JAZQSZ010000050.1:0-4001 GCA_045630365.1 Paludibacteraceae bacterium
CTAGGATATCCGAAGCGTATGCCTCATCCCTGCTGATGATGCTTAGGATACAATACTCCAGCAGTCCTTTACGCATTTGACTCTTGATGTTGTTGATCATACTTGGTCGTAATTAGGGATAAAGAGTAGAAGAATGAGGTAGAGTAGCAATCCTGGGAAGGCAGCGGAGAAGAAACTCAGTACGATATATAGTACTCGTACCACGGTAGGGTCAATGTTTAGATACTCGGCAATTCCGCCACATACTCCCGCCAAAATGCGGTTACTCGAACGATACAATTTTTTCATATTCTTATTTTGTTTGCTGATTAGTCATCCATTCCTAGGAAGTTTCCATCGTTGTCAAACACCAGTTCCCAGTCGTTGTTCAATCCCACTTTTTGGTGTCTCAATTCCACTTGGTATTCTACGATAAAGAGTTCAGGGTGGTGTAGCTTTACATACTCTGTAATGATTTGTGGTATGATACTTTGTGGCACAGCTTTTCGGTGGCAGTCGATGGATTGTAGGTTGCCTTTGTGGTCAAATTCTATTTCCGTTCTATCATTTAGATAGATTTTGTATTCGTTGTATAGTATGTCTTTATCTTTTTGGACATAACTTACATCGGTTGTACTGTAATGTTTTTTAATAAAGTTTTGTGCCAATATTGGTAGTTCGCCAAACGGTATCATTTGTTCGTTAGCGCATGCGGTCCCTGCCATAATTAGGATCACCGCTAAGGTTAAAATCTTTTTCATTGTCTTTGTTTTTATAAGGTTAATATTATTTGTTCTTCATCACTTATCTTGCAAAAACTATGCCAAATTGTCTTTCCTGCTGCAAAGGTACTGCTTTTTCTAGTACTATGCAATACAAAGTACTAAATATTTGCAATTATTCTATATTTTGCAAAGTCGATTTAGCAAAATAGCTATAAAAATACTCAAAATCTTGCATATATGCCAAAAAATTCGTACTTTTGCACGTTTAATTTGCCTATAAACTATAGCCTATTGCCTATAGCCTATAGCCAATAACCGAAGAGTATATGGAAAATTACATCGTATCAGCCCGTAAGTATCGTCCTACGACTTTTGAGTCGGTGGTTGGTCAGCAGGCTTTGACCCAGACTTTGCGCAATGCTATTCGCAGCAATCGCCTTGCGCATGCGTACCTGTTTTGTGGTCCGCGTGGAGTGGGTAAGACCACTTGTGCGCGTATTTTTGCCAAGACCATCAACTGTCTCACGCCCACTTCCGAACACGAGGCTTGTAACCAATGTGAGTCATGTTCTGCGTTCAATGAGCAGCGTTCGTTTAATATCCATGAGTTGGATGCTGCATCCAACAACTCTGTGGATGATATCCGTTCGCTGATTGATCAGGTGCGTATCCCGCCTCAAATTGGTAAGTATAGTGTGTATATCATCGACGAGGTTCACATGTTGTCCCCAGGTGCGTTCAATGCCTTACTCAAGACATTGGAGGAACCACCATCATATGCTATTTTCATTCTAGCCACCACGGAGAAGCATAAGATTCTCCCTACTATTTTGAGTCGTTGCCAGGTGTACGATTTCACTCGTATCACGGTAGCGGATACCATTCGTCACTTGCAGTATGTGGCTCAACAAGAGGGTATCACGGTAACTGAGGAAGCGCTCAATGTGGTCGCTCAGAAGGCAGATGGCGGTATGCGTGACGCCTTGAGTATCTTTGACCAATTGGTGGCATTCTGTGGCAAGGTCATCAGTTATGAGCAAGCCATTGAGGTGCTCAATGTCCTGAACTCTGACTATTATTTCCGCATGATTGATGCAGCATTACAAGGTGCTGTTGGTGAGTCGTTGCTGCTTCTCAACGAGGTCTTGCAGAAGGGTTTTGATGCGGGACATTTCATCACGGGATTGGCGCAACACTTGCGCGATGTGCTTGTGAGCAAGGATGCGGCTACTGCGCAACTCCTTGAGACATCGGATGCCATTCGTCAGCATTACCAACAACAGGCTACTCGCTGCAACGCGCGTTGGATTTTCAATGCGTTGGATATTGTCAATACTTGCGATGTGCAGTTCCGTACGGCTAAGAACAAACGTTTGACGGTTGAGTTGGCTTTGGTCAAACTCTGCCGTTTGGTGGAGACACCAGAGGTTCCTACTTCCGAAGTTCAGAAACCACAGCCCGCTCCAGCGCCTGCTCGTCCGGTCGCTGCTGCACACCTGAACTCCTCAACTCCTGCACACCTGAACTCCTCAACTCCTACACCCCAATCTGCGCCACAACCTGCAGCGGCACCCAAACCTGCTCCTCAAGCCTCTAGACCTGCACCACCGATGGCTATGCCTTCTTTGGGTAATTTAGGTACTCTTGGTGTGAAGAAGGAGACTACTGCGGCGGCTGCACCTGCGGTAGAGAAGGAGGTGCCTGTTACTCCTACTCGTAATACCCCTTTTACGGCTGACCAGCTCTTTGACGCGTGGGCTGGTCTAGTATTACACTTCCCTGGTGAAGAGCGTCTTATTGCTATGTTGAATACGCTTGTGCCAGAGTTGGTGACTCCTGAGTTGTGTCGTATTACGGTGGCTAATCCGTGGCAGAAACAGGAGTTTGCTAAGTTTGGCAAGCAGGTAATGGATCTCGTGCGAGATACCTTGAAGAATGATAAACTCAAGTTAGTGGTAGAGGTAGGTGAATATAAGAAAACCACCCGCGCCTATACCGCAGCGGAGAAGTACAAGGTCTTGGTGGATATGAATCCTCATCTCGCCGAACTCCGCTCTCGCATGAACCTACAATTAGAATAAATCGCGTCGCAGACGCTAAAGGACCGCTACGCTGCGAGACCGCCTACGGCTGAGAGACCACTGCGTTGAGAGACCGCTACGCTGAGAGACTCATCGATCCCTCAGTGAACGAAGCGAACGGTCTAACAGCAACGGAGTTGCGGTCTAACAGTGAGTGTAACGAACGATCCTAAAAAAACAACCATATGAAACTCCTCTCCATTCTTCTCTTTACTTTTGCGCTCCTTACGGATACGCATATCTCTACCTCCAATCCCAAACCTATGGAGGATCTTCAACGCTCTATTGCGGATATCAACCGCAATCCAGATATTGAGTTTGTAGTTGTTACGGGCGACCTGACTGAGTCGGGTGACCGTGCTTCTATTCAAGCCATCAAGGATGCCTTGGATCAACTCCGTGTGCCATATTATGCGGCATCGGGCAACCACGAGACCACTTGGTCAGAGTCGGGTGTCATGGATTTCACCCGTATTTTCGGTGATAGTCGATTTGCTTTCGCGCACGCGGGCGCGTATTTTATAGGGTTTAATTCGGGTCCTGTCATCCGTATGGCGGATGGTCACGTCGCGCCACAAGATATAGCATGGCTCAAGCATAATTTGGATAGTATCTCTCAACTCAACTCTCAACTCTTAACTCTTAACTCTCAACTCTCACCTACACCTATCTTTGTGTTTACTCACTATCCATTGCGCAATGGCGATGTGGATAACTGGTACGAGGTAACGGATGTACTCCGTGAGCATAATGTGCAATGTGTGATGGGTGGTCACTATCACCGCAATTTGATTTTCGACTGCGATGGTATTACGGATGTGCTCAATCGCTCTAACCTCCGTGGCAATGACACCATCAATGGTTATTCCATCATCTCTGTCACCGATTCCATCCGCTTCTACGAGCGCACTCCACAATTAGGCGATGAGGCGATTAGGCTAGAGGCGAAAGGCGAGTACAAACTCCCTTCCCTTCAGGGAGGGGCGGGGGGGGTCCACTGGCTCTCTCTGCCATTCGGCAAGAAAGAGTATGCTCCTTCCGACGAGGCGCTTCGTCCTGATTTCTCGGTCAATGAGCAGTATCCTCAGGTCACTCGTGCATGGCATAAGTCTCTCAAGGGTGGTTTGTATTCTACGCCGGTGACGGATGGTGAGAGTCTTTATATTGGTGATGATGTGGGTATGTTCTATTGTTTGGATCTTGCTACGGGCGCTAC
>JAZQSZ010000051.1:0-2351 GCA_045630365.1 Paludibacteraceae bacterium
GCATATTATACCCGTGGATATGTCTATCGACTGACTAACCAATTAGAAAAGGCAGAACGCGACTTTAATGAAGCACTCATATTTGCTCCCGAAAATCGCACCTATATTGCTATGCGCGCAGATGTACGCGCGGAGCAAGAGAAATTTGATTTAGCCTTGGATGACATCAATCACTTACTCCATCGCGAGCCTAAATCAGCGGCACTACATTTTGAGAAAGGTTCGATTTGTTTGCGTAGCAATGATACATTATGCGCGCTCAACTCCTTTGTTCAAGCAACAACATATGACTCGCAAAATCCTGCCAACTGGTCCGCATTGGGATTGGTGCAACTGATGATGAATAGTCAAGATGATGCATTGGTATCGCTCACAAAATCCATTAATCAAGGGAGCAATTGGGCTGGCGACTATATTAACCGGGGTATCATCTACTATCAACGACATAATTACCGAAGTGCTCTTGCTGACTATGATAAAGCAGTAACACTTGCTCCGAAGGACGCACAATGTTATTACAATCGTGGCATGCTGCGACAGGAAGTAGGCGATTACAATCGAGCTTTGGAAGATTTCTCACAAGCAATAGAACTGTCTCCCGAACAGATTGAAATATATTATCAGCGAGGATTGGTACAACTCCAGTTGCGCCAATGGGAAGAAGCATTGAATGATTTTCAGACTATTATCAACCGATTCCCTTATTTTTTACCCGCTTATTATCTCTCTGCACAAGCAGAAACCTCATTAGGAAATGGCAGACAAGCCTACGAATTGCGTAAAAAAGCCTACGAATTAGAACAACAAAAAGATAGCATCCAATCCTTGCAGACAACGATGCAACTCGCCCAATCACAACCACAACAACGAGATAGACGCAAAGAATTCTCCGCATTAGCAGCACAAAACCAAGAAGCAAGCGAAGAAGAAAACAAATACAATAGCGAGACACGTGGGGCTGTGCAAAATCATTATGCAGATGTCGTAAACGAGCCTAATATTTTAATCTCATACTACGCTAATCCGAACAATGCGACATCACTGAGACAAACAAATTATTCAAACGTTACGGTGGATGAATACAACCGAAAAGACTTGTTACTAGCTCCATTGCGATTTACGACACAAGAAATCACTCTAACAGTCGATATGGTGAATCAACACTTTGCACAGATTCATCAACTATCGGACCAGATTGATCTATTAAAACAAATAGCATTACCACAATCTCCTGATAATCAACAATTATGTGCAGCATATTTAGCACGTGCTATTGAAGAGGCTTTGGTACAAGATTACTCATCCGCAATTGACGACATTACACGCGCTATATTGATGGATGATCGTTTGTACTTTGCGTATTTCTGTCGTGCCAATTGGCGATATAAGTTATTGGAATACAAACGGGCTATGGGAGAGAAAACCGAATCTGCTGACTTTGAATTGATGATGCGTGACTATGATTATGTCATATCTCATCAACCAGACTTCTCTTTTGCCTATTACAACAAGGCGAACATGTTATGCCTACAACAAGATTTTCGTGCAGCTATCTCATATTATACACAAGCGATCGCGGTGGATGGCGATTTTGCAGAGGCATATTTCAATCGCGGACTAACATATATCTATATCAACGAAACTGAAAAAGGACTTGCAGACCTGAGTAAAGCAGGCGAACTAGGAATATATCAAGCATATAATCTCATTACCCGATTCCAATAACTATGAATAGACTACTTCTTTTTCTTGGCTTTTGGCTTGTGAGTCATGGTGCAGTTCGGGCACAAGTATTATACCGTGTTTCTAGCAATTCAACCAAAGCACCCTCCTATATTCTCGCTACCAACAAACTCGTAGATATAACCTTCTTAGACACCATTCCCAATGTGTTTAAGTGCTTTAGCGATTGTGATAAAGTAATCACAGAGTTTGCGATGCAAGATTATGAAGCCATTGCCGCACTACGGCAAGCCGCTCTCCTACCCGATTCCGTACAACTACGTAACTTCTACACCGATCTACAATACAAAGAAATAGACGAGGCACTACGTACTCACTTAGGTATGGGATTAGACAAATTAGGAAGAATGAAACCGTCTTATCTAACAGAAATGTTTCGTAATGAACTTTTAATCCAATGGTTACATTATAACGAGGAACGATCTATGGAAACATTCTTCGAAAAAATCGCCATACAAAACAATACTCCCATATATGGATTGGATGATATTGGCGAAACGATGTATATGCTCTTTGATCGTGAACCATTCCATTGGCAATGCGAAGAACTAGAAAAAATCATCAACTATCCAGAACGGGAGATTCGTCTAGAACGCACCCTATGCAAC
>JAZQSZ010000052.1:0-3864 GCA_045630365.1 Paludibacteraceae bacterium
TGCCTTGAATCAGCACTCACAATGGGGCAACCCCATTGCTCGGCTAACTCTAGACTCTTCTCGGTTTTTCCTACTCCAGTAGGACCTAGTATGACAACTAGTTTGGGCATTAGAACATGGAACCGTCGTCCCAACTCAAGTCTTGGAATCCTTCGGCGTCTAAGTCATCGATATCAAATTGGCTATCGCTGAACATATCGTCATCCTCCCAGGCTGCATCCTTGGCGCGAGTGGCTTCGGCAACATCTTCTGTTTGGAGTTGTTTAGGCGCCTCGCCGCGGTTCTCAGTGCACTCTACGCCAGACATGATACCTGGCATAATCTCGGTAAGACTACCGAAGATATAACGCTCGTACATAGGATCATAGACGTAGATTAGGCGTTGGCCACGGTCTTCCATCAAATCGCTCAAGCGGGTGGACTCCATGATCATATTGTCGTACTCAAAGTTGCTACCCATCTCAATGAGGGTAACTTCTTGCTCTTTCTCCCAACGATCGTTGCACATGAAGAATGAGGTCATTTGGTCATCAGGGAAGCCCATGCTCTTCAAAATAGCAGTATGCAATTCTAGAAAAGAAGCATCGCTGTCTGCTTCAAAAACGCGGCGAAAGCCATCTACTTCGTCGCATGAAAAAGTAATCTTGTATATCATAGTCTGTTATTGTATATGCATTTTAGCAAAATCGCCGCAAAGGTACAAAAAAAAATGCATATGTGCAAACATATGTGAGGCATATTGTGTGTATTTTTTGAAAATATTGTTGGCTAAACTTGCGTATGTGTATAAATTGTTGTACTTTTGCACAAAAAATAGAAATATACTCACTATGGATAAGCATTTTATAGTCATCGCTGAAGCAGGCGATTTTATAGGCGAACAAAAACTCATTGCGCAACATCTCAATGGCGAGATGAGAGATGGTAAATGGCATATGGCAGATGGTACTGTATGGGAGATAATTGTGACTGGCGTGGGGGCTATCAATGTGATGAAAACGCTGCAAGATATTCCTCGTAATGCACAGATAATCAATATAGGTTATGCGGGTAGTGCCAATTATGAGATCGGTTCGGTGGTGTGTGTGCAGGAGGCGAAATTGAACCATCCTTGCGTGAGCTATCCAGAGCCAGAATTGTTGCTCAAGAATGTGCCATCAGCGTGGCTCAAATCACCCGCAGAGTGTCTGACATCGGTCTGCTATAGTAATACCGATTTTGTGCTTCAATCGGACTATAAGGATTGTGTGTTTGATATGGAGTTGGCATATATTGCTGCGCTGGGATTTGAGAATCTAGTGGCACTCAAAATTGTAAGTGATAATCTGAGTTTGCACGACTATCGCGAGGTGGCTGCGGGAGTGGAGTAGTGAGTGAGAATGCCCTAAAATAAGGGGCGTACAATAGAAGACATACGCGGTTTTTGCTGAAAAAAGTGAAGTTTTTCGCCAAAAATTTGCGTATGTGCTTTTTTTATTGTACCTTTGCACGCTATTTTCGTGTATTGTACCCGTTGTGCGCATACGCGAGTGAGCGAGAATGGCGAAAAAGAAAACTAATATTAACAAAATAAAAACAAAAATCATTATGCATAACAAACGACTAGTTATCACATTGGCTGCCTGCCTTGCTTTGGTGAGCTCGTTCTACTTGTCATTCTCATTTGTGACTAAGTACTACGACAACAAAGCAGTAGAGTATGCACAAGGTGATGCTGCGAAAGAGTACCAATACTTGGACTCTATCGCTGGTGAGAAGGTGTGGTTCGGCTACACATTGAAAGAGTGCCGCGAGAAAGAGATTAATCTTGGTCTTGACCTCAAGGGTGGTATGAACGTAACTATGGAAGTGTCTGTCCCAGATATTATCCGTGCGTTGAGCGGTTATAATACTACTGAGATCTTCAATCAAGCAATCGCTAAGGCAAACGAAAAACAAAAATCTTCAGGAGCAGACTACTTGACATTGTTCTTCGAGTCATTCTATGAGGTGGATGCTAATGCTCAATTGGCATCAGTATTCTCTACTTTTGAGTTGAAAGATAAAGTGTCTTTGACTTCTACCAATGCTGAGGTTGAGAAAGTAGTACGTGAAGAAGTTGAGGGTGCCATTAATAACTCATTCAACGTGCTTCGTACTCGTATCGACCGTTTCGGTGTGGTACAACCAAATATCCAAAAGCTCAGCCAAACAGGTCGTATCCTCATTGAGTTGCCAGGTATCAAAGAACCTGAGCGTGTTCGTAAACTCCTCCAAGGTTCTGCTAACCTTGAGTTCTGGGAGACATACGATTTGTCTGAAATTCTTCCACAATTGGCTCAAATCAATACCGAGGCTGCTAAGGTAAATGCTAGCACCGAGGCTGCTCAAACTGAGGTAAAAGAGGAAGTTAAGAAAGAAGAGAAGGCTGCTGATGATGTAGAAGCATTAGTTGAGGATATTGAGGCAGATAGTTTGGCACAAGCTGAGGCTGACCAAAAGGCTGCTGTAGAGGAGTACAAGAAGAACAACCCATTGTTCGCTGTATTGAATCCTTCAGTTAGCCAAACAGGTCAAGCATACCGTGGTCCAGTTGTAGGTACCGTACACTATACCGATACTGCTAAGGTGATGGCTATGCTTACTTCACAAGTAGCTAAGTCTGTTCTCCCACGCGAGTTGAAACTCTGCTGGACAGTTAAGGCTATTGATGCTGCGGATGCATACTATCAATTGGTAGCACTCAAGTCTCAAGCTAACGGTCGTCCTTCTTTGGAGGGTGACGTGATCACAGATGCTCGTGCTGACTTCGGTCAAACATCTGCTTACGCTAACGTAAGTATGACCATGAACGCTGAGGGTGCACGTGACTGGCAACGTATCACACGTGACAATATCGGCAAATCTATCGCTATCGTATTGGATGGCTATGTATATAGCTTCCCAACTGTACAAAACGAGATCGCAGGTGGTAGCTCACAAATCACTGGTAACTTCACTGTAGAAGAGGCTAAGGACTTGGCTAACACCTTGAACTCTGGTAAGATGCCTGCTCCTGCTCGCATTATCCAAGAGGACGTAGTTGGTCCATCTCTTGGTCAAGAGGCTATTCGTAACGGTCTTTGGAGTTTCGCTTTAGGTTTCTTGCTCATCATGCTTTACATGATTGTTTACTACGGTTTGATTCCTGGTTTGATCGCAGACTTTGCATTGCTCTGTAACGTATTCCTTTTGGTAGGTATCCTATCTTCATTCTCTGCTGTGTTGACCTTGCCTGGTATCGCCGGTATCGTGTTGACCATGGGTATGGCTGTGGATGCTAACGTGCTCATTTACGAGCGTATCCGCGAGGAGTTGCGTGCTGGTAAAGGTATGCGCAAAGCTATCCAAGATGGTTTCGGTAATGCTATCTCTGCTATTGTGGACTCTAACGTTACCTCATTCCTTACTGGTGCTATCTTGGCTATCTTCGGTACAGGTCCTATCAAGGGCTTCGCTGTTACCTATATGATCGGTATCGTATCTTCTTTCTTGACAGCAGTATTCATCTGCCGCCTCTTGTTGGAGGTTTATGCTAAGAAAGAGGACGCTAAGGAACTTTCTTTCACTACTAAGTTGATGCAAAACTTCTTGCAAAACACCAAGGTTAACTTCATTGGTGCACGCAAGGTGACATACATCCTTTCTGGTGTGTTGGTTGTGATTTCTATCCTTGGTGTTACTCCTCAAGTGATGGGTAAACTCAACTTGGGTATTGACTTCTCTGGTGGTCGCAACTATATCATCCGTTTTGCTCAAGATGTGAATACAGAGGAAGTAAATGCTTCTCTTGACAATGTGTTCATGGCTGCTAAGGCAGAACTCAATGACGAGGAGACTTTCGCG
>JAZQSZ010000053.1:0-3956 GCA_045630365.1 Paludibacteraceae bacterium
CGTTCGTAGAGGCAGCGTGAGGCGGTAGCCTTCTGGGTGACTGAAGTGTAGAAATTGATTGATTTGACCTAGTTCTACATGTTTGGTCATTGGTATATAGCCTGTTTGGAAAACATATGCGATAAATTTGGCAGTTTTGAACAAAAGGGTATTATTCAGGCTATCCAAAGCTGGAAGTATGAGCGAATCATTTGCCAAAGGGGTGGTGGATAATGTGCGAAGTGTGGGATGCTCGACGGGTGTTATTTGCGTCGAACGAGAGAGCATAAGCGTAGGAAAGAGCTTACTGGAGTCCGCTTTGATGGCAAAGTCCATAAGCATATTGGTTTGCTCGCTAGATACAGTATTGTCCGTAGCATAATGTTGTTCTATGGTGAGATTGCGCAAGAAATTGATGCTATTCTGTACTGGAATAGTTGCGCGTATATGCCTCAAAGCACAGGTGGCGGAGTCTATGGTCATCTCGCCGTTGAAGGTGGCGTAGAATGGATTCTTGGTCTTGAAATGCAGTATATAATGTTTCTCTTGATCAACCAACGTGCTGTCTATCAGATAGTAATGATAATAGGTGTTGCCCGCTGCCGCTAGGGGACTGAGCATAGATGCCGTGAAGATGGGCAACTGATTGTTGTAGAAATTATATGCCTCGGGCAATTGTGCCAACAGTATTTGGTAGTCCGTTTCGGTGAGGAATGCTGCTTTCTCTTCCACACGATCGGCTTGTTGTTCTCTCCGATAGAGTGGAATGATATAGGTGGAATCCTGTGCAATCATTCCTTCCTGTAGGTTTTTCCAGAAAGTGCGTTTGAGGTGTTTGGATTGAATATCAGACACATACAGAGTGGTAGATGAAGTGATGTCCCCCGTGTATTGCTGTGCGTTCTGCTGTCTGCGAGCCCGTACTTTTTCCATAAGCGGTAGGGCAGGGTTGTCTCCAGGACTTACGAATACTTCGCCTATATTTCCCACTTTCTCACGTAGAGCAATATCTATTCCAGACTGGGTGTGAGGTTCAATCTTAAATCGTTCGGTATGGTATCCTACGGCACTCACCACCATGGTGCGTGTTTTCTCTTGCTGTGTGCGAAATAGGAACAATCCCTCGTTGTTGGTCGTAGTACCAATTTGTGTACCCTGCAAGTAGATATTCACGTTGGAGATGGCTTCCCCTGTGTTCGCGTCATACACTTCGCCCACTACGATAGTCTCTTGGGCGAATAGCCCATAGCCCATAGCCCATAGTCCGAATAATATGAATATCAGTCGCTTCATCTGTTTTCAGGGTGGTATTTTTGTATTGCTTCACGCAGATCTTGTATCTCAATATGCGTGTAAATCTCAGTGGTAGTAATATCTTCGTGCCCTAGTAGTTGTTGGATGATGCGCAAGTCGGCACCGTTTTGCAGAAGGTGGGTGGCAAAAGAGTGTCGCAGGGTATGTGGAGATATATTTTTGTGTATGTCGGCTTGTTTAGCAAGGGTCTTGATGATGGTGAATATCATGGCGCGGGTGAGCTGTCTACCATAGCGATTGAGAAAAACAATATCGCTATATTCGGGTTTGATATCCAGTTTGCTGCGGTCTTCCAACCAATATTGCAACCACTGATCTGCTACAGGAGAAATAGGCACCAATCGCTGTTTGCTACCTTTACCAATAATACGCATAAATCCTTCTTGGCGATAGATGTCACTCAGGCGCAGGTTGACCAGTTCGCTTACACGCAGTCCGCTGCCATATAGCATCTCAATGATGGCGCGATTGCGGTGACTCTCGGGTTTGGACATGTCTAGTTGAGCGATCATGCTATCTATTTCGTCCAGGGTCAGTACGTCGGGTAGATGATGTTCTTTTTTGGGTGTTTCGAGCAGTTCGGATGGATCTTGCTGGATGTAGTTGTGGTAGAGTAGGAAACGATAAAAGGAGTGTATACCAGCAACTAGCCGTGCTTGTGTACGCACGGAGTTGATGCTCTTAAATGTCTCAAATACAAATGCTTGCAGATCTTCGTATGTGGCTTTGACAACATCGATATTATGCTGTTCCATATACGATGTAAGACGTTGTAGGTCTTGTTCGTACGCTGCAACAGAATTGGGACTCAGTCCGCGTTCTAACTTGAGATATGTATGGTATTCTTTTGTCAGCATCGGTGGTTATCGGTATATGGCAGGACCTTGGTAGGTGGCATGATACAAGGTAGAGTCAGCAGTATACAGCGAGAAATCCAGTAAGATGCCGTCCTCTAGATACGTCACATCCATACTTCCGCTAGTGAATAGTACAATTTTCTGAATTTGACTCTCTGAGATATGCTGCAAGTATGTACCTGTGATATTGCCTTCAAAATTCATACCACGGAGGAATGTCATATCTTTGGCCACGGAGTCCATTTTGTAATGCCCTGCAACTAGTGAATCGGAAACAAAAATATCCGATAAAAAGAGGTTGCATCCTGATCCAAATATATGAAATGTAGAGTCGTACTTCAATCCCTTGGATAACAGGTCGATGGCATAGACTTGGTGACCAGTGTTATAGTAGTCTCCATACTGTCTAAAGTCTGCCGTAATATATACGCTATCCGCTTTGAGTATAGGTTGTGGAGTTGGCCCCGTTGGTTTGTTATAAGGGGTGCAACCGACAACGAATAAGAAAAGTAAGATATAGATATAATTTTTCATGTTCATATTTTGATTTTTCTCACGGGTATTGATACTGATATAAGACTCAGTATCAATACGATACCGATTACTAATAGAATATCCCATCCTTGTACTGCTACGGGATATGCAGAGATGACATACTCTACACCATTGCCTAGTTTCAATAGTCCAAAATGCTCCTGTAGGAGACAAATCGTTAGTCCTACGACTACTCCTCCGATAGCGCCAATGGCATTGACTAGCCATCCTTCAAACAAGAATATTCGCCTGATCAACTGTTCTCCAGCACCTAGGTGCGATAGTATGCGGATGTCGTTCTTCTTGTCGATAATCAGCATGGATAGTGCTCCTATGCTATTGAATGTTGCTATCAGGAGGATGAAAGCGAGCAATAAGGATGTGAGAAGTTTTTCTACGCGCAATATTCTAAAGAAGTCTTTTTGTTGTTCGTAGCGATCGTGGATATTGTATCCTTCTCCCATAACTTGGGCAATGGCGCGTTTGGCTTGTTTGATATTTCCGTGGGTGGCGACCATCAACGCAGTCATTTCGGTGGAATCATATTCCAAAAGACGACGTGTGAAATCGATGTCAACGATCATGGTGTTCTCGTCGTATTTCTGCTGATTAACTGCAAAGATTCCGGCGATGAAGCATGTTTCTGTATTGAAATTGGCGTCGGGGCGCAGCATGTTCACCTTGCTATTTCGTTTAGGTGCATAGACCTGTATGCCATGTATAAAACGTGCACCTATACCTATTTTCCATGCGAGAAGTTGCCCTAATACGGCGCGGTCGAATGCCCCGTCGTATACTTCGAAATGTCCATCTGTGATGATTTGGTCAATGTCTGTCAACGAGTCAAAAACCGAATCTACGCCCATCAATTGTACGGGCGTCTGTTTATCCTCAAAGTAGATCAATGCGGTCTCCTCAATGCTTTCGCTCAGGAGATTGACTTCGGGCAATGCTAGGAGTTGGTCTTTGGTCTCTTGGGAGAGGTGAAATGATTTGCCATTTTGGGCGGTGATGCGTATGTCGGGATCAAACTGGGAGAACATCTGCTCAACCATTGTTCCAAATCCATTCATCACGCTCATGACACATATCATAGCAGCCGTCACTACGCCCACCGCTATGGATGAGATTGTGGTGATGATGTGGATGGCATTGAATTGTTTTTTAGCAAACAAATACCGCCATGCTATGTGAAGGGCTGTTTTTACCACTTGGCTACGGTGTCGTTATATATCTGATCTGCAATCTCTTGGATCATTGTGTTGCACAATT
>JAZQSZ010000054.1:0-3967 GCA_045630365.1 Paludibacteraceae bacterium
CAAGACGATTGGTAAGCATATTAATAATGCATTGAAGGAAGAATTATATCCTGTTGTCGCAAAATCTACAACAACTGGAAACGATTCGACATCTAATGCAACTGTCGCAAAATTTGCGATAGTTCAAAAAGAAGGTAATCGAGAAGTTATAAGGCAGGTAGAATTTTATAGTCTTGATGTTATTCTTTCTGTTGGTTATCGTGTTAAAAGTAGTCGTGGTATTGAATTCCGCCGTTGGGCAAATCAAGTTTTAAAAGACTATATGCTCACCAGTGAACTATCAAAACAAATTAAAACAATTATTAAGTAAAATTCTTGTGTATCCCCAGTATATTTGCAGCCAAAATGTAATATCATCTATCAAAAACAAATATGAAACCACAATTCATCCAACTACTCCGCTCGACTTCTCGTCCGGGCATCGAAAATGTAATCAACTGGCTGGATCAGTCAGACTTCTTCACTGCACCTGCTTCTACCGTCTTCCATGGTAATTATCCTGGTGGACTGCTAGAACACTCAATGAATGTAGGCATCCTAGCACACGATGTGTATGAGATGCTATGTAAACGCAAACCTGAACTAGCAGAGCGCATATCACGCGACAACATCATTATCGCCGCCCTCCTACATGACATCTGCAAGGCGAATATCTACCAAACAGTTACCAAGTACCGCAAAGATCAAAACAACGCATGGGAAACATACGAGGTATATTCCACAGACTACAGCGAGTTCCCAGTAGGACATGGCGAGAAATCGGTAATCCGTTTACTACAACTCGGTCTGCAACTGACCGATGATGAGATACTAGCTATCCGTTGGCATATGACAGCATGGGAACTTCCATTCCAAAGTGGAGAAGCAAAAGCATACCTCAACGCCGCCAAAAACAAGTGCCCTCTGTTGAGCATCATTCAAACCGCCGATGGCCTGGCTTCTGCGATATTGGAGAATAAATAATACAAAATAGTTCACAACACAAAAAATAGATCAATAGTTAGTATGAAACACACTCCAGACTTTATAACCCACGCAGGGGTGATATTGCTATCAGAAAATGTATATCTCAATGCCAATTCCATTGGTTATGAAAACAAAATTACTTATCAACGCTCTTAGCAAGCTAGTTATGGGTTTGGGGTTGATAACTCTCATGCTCTTACTGCCTGCAGGGACTTGGCACTATATGCAAGCATGGGTGTTTCTGGCGCTTATGTTCATACCTATGATTCTCGTTGGCGGATGGCTATACCTTTTCCAACCCGAACTATTGGCGAAACGGCTGAACAACAAAGAGAAAGAGCAACAGCAGAAGAGCGTTGTCGCTCTCTCGGGACTGATGTTTATCTTTGGGTTTGTGCTCTGCGGTTTGGATTATCGCTTTGCCTGGTCCTCTGTTCCGTTATGGCTTATGATAGTCGCATCGGTGTTCTTTCTTATTGGTTATGGTATGTACGTAGAGGTACTGCGTGAAAATGCGTATCTATCACGGAATATAGAAGTGCAAGAGGGACAACAACTGATTGACTCGGGTTTGTATAGCATTGTCCGTCATCCAATGTACACCGCCACCATCCTGATGTTTTTATCTATCCCTATTATCCTAGGATCATTTTGGGCACTGATGATTTTTGGTATATATCCTGGTTTGATGGTGTTGCGTATTCAAAACGAAGAACAAGTTCTGGCTAAAGGGTTAGCGGGTTATACCGATTATCAAAAACGCGTAAGGTGGCGATTGATACCATTTATTTGGTAATTTTAGAAAAAAACTACCCTAAGGTTACTTTTTTCGTATAACATATCACATAAGTTTAGAGACGGCAATAATGCCACTCATAACAACCTAAATAATGTGATATGAAAAAAACAATGATGGCTCTCGCACTCTGCCTAATGAGTGCAATCACCTTCGCACAAACTCGTCAGATGGTAGCTGTGTTGCCTAAAAACATTCCAAGTGTTAACCTTACTATCGACGGCAAAGCACACAAAGTACAACCTACCAAAGCGATCGTTCGCGAGGTGGATGACCAACACGTGAAATGCATCGTTTATGCGGGAAAAGACAAGGCAGAAACAGTACTTCCTGTGAAATATGACACTCTATTGGAGTTAGGTTCTCGATTTGCTGAAATCTGTCATAGCTTAGGCGTAGTGACCGATAAGCAATATGAGGATTTCTTAAAGTGGTTTAATCAGCAAAAAATGGACTAATTCCGATAGCCAATAACCAATCACCGATATCCGAAACAAATGACCGACAAAGAAATCATACAGTCATTTCTTGACAACAACCAAAATGGCATTCGCGAGGTGTATTATGCCTGGCGAATGCCGTTTGAGCAATCACTCGCACGTTTGCTACCCAATACTGATGACATGGACGATGCATACCAAGAAGCGTTTATTCGCTTGCAGCAGCATATCCTTACGGAACGTCTCACCACTAATAATGTTGAAAAGTCACTCCTAGCATACTTCAAGACCGTTGGACGCTACGTAGCATTGGAGATCATTAACCAACGTAGCAAAGGACGGCAACTTCCCGAAGCGGAGGATGACGAAACATCCCATATAATTCCTCTAGTGAACCAAACAAATTCATTGAATATCGATCCAGAAGAGGAACAAGTGGAAGTAGATTTGCCTTTTGACCCCAACACGAGTATGGATATTCAAGAACGCGAGCGAGTCATTCGCTCTTTGGTGGACCAATTAGGCGCTCCTTGTGCACCGCTGCTGATAGGATTCTTATGGAAGAACCAATCTATGAGCGAACTGGCACAAGAACTGGGTTATAGTAGTGCCGATAGCGCAAAAACCCAGAAGTCAAAATGTATGAAGAAAGTGATGACCTTTGTCAAACAAAAACTAATAGAATATGGTTATGGATATTGATAATAAACGACTTGAACGCGATATAGAGAACGCCATCCGTGCACGCGGTCTGAAAGAGCAGATGCAGCAATGGGATACTGAGGCGAAAGGCGAAAGGCGAGAGGTTAAAGGCGATGAGGCGGGCGAGCAAAAGATTAGCCCGTGGCGCAAGATTCGCAGAACCATCTATTCGCTCTCTGCCGTAGCTGCGGTAGCAGCCATACTGATAGTGGCCATTCCTGCAAGCACCTACCAACAATTGGCTCGCTGGGGCTATCGCCAATATGCGCACTACATCTTGAAACAGCAACCTAAGCAGCCGGTCGTATATGAGCATACTATCACCGAACTTATGGCAATGGCAGAACCATCGGTGAAGAATATCGCAGATAGTTATTACGAACTAGAGATTCTTGGTCATGAGAATCCTATGAACGAAGCTTTTTGGCTCATCATAAAGGGTAACTATGATATGGCACAAATATTATTGAGTGATGCTCGGAAGATCTACAGCGAACCTCAACAATTCAATCAGTCCATATTATACGATATTGAATACTTAGAGGCCATTTGCTATCTGGGACAAAACCAACGCAAGAAAGCACTCAATCGCCTCACCGCCATTGCCAATAGCGATAGTCCTCACAAGGATGCTGCCGCTACTTTGGCTGCAGAGATGAAATAAGTGAGGGATGATATGGTAAGAAGAAAATGCACCAAGATGGTGCATTTTTTTTTGGAACTATATACATGTAGACACTTAATATCTCCTTGCCCTAGCGGGCAGAAATCTAAATAAATCTTTTTGCCACTCAAGAGCCACGCTTTTACGAGGTTCTCCGAAATCTATTACCACCGCTAGCATTCGCTTCGCTCATCCGCTTAATCTTATGAATGTAGCGGTAAGCATTTCAGAGATCAATCAGAGTCGATACTTGATTTTATTTGTTAAGATTGAGCGATAGCGTAGTCGGCGGTGATTGAAGCGCCGACAAGCGGAGCGGTGGTAATTGATTGCGGAGCACTTTGGTAAGGGCGGATTTATGCGTAATAAGATTTAGTAAGATTTCGTGAGCGCAGCGAG
>JAZQSZ010000055.1:0-10203 GCA_045630365.1 Paludibacteraceae bacterium
TCAGCAAACAAACCAAGTACACCACGCTTTGGGGCTATGTCTTCAACGAGGTGTATCAGTCTTGGGAGGGGTAAGCACGCCCGTTGGGCGAGCGAGGAGGAGCGCCTGAGCGAGGGACTATAGCCGAACTAGTGGCGCTAGGTGGACTAGTAGGCGAGCGAGGAGACCATTAGCTCCTGCTCGCAACCCATAGCCCGTAGGGCGTCCAATAGGGCAGCGTCCTTTAACCTTTAACCTATAACCTAACTATGAAACTAACCGAAACACAAAAACAACGGCTCATGAAAGCCATCAAGTACCTGGCGCTGTCCATCGCCACGGCTCTCGCCATGGCACTCGGACTAACGTCCTGCAATGTCACCCGAACCATCACCACCGAAAGCCGCTCCCTCACCCGAGGCGACACGGCGGTGATCATCCAGTCCAAAACCATCGAATCGTACAACGCTAAGAAGAATTAGCGTGCTAAAACAAGAAAACCGCTCCTTGGGGCGGTTTTCTTGTGTAGTATGGTGTACGATGCTCGGTTGATATTTGACTATTTATAAGTATTGATGCGTAGATTGAATGTGGTCAATAATATCCTGAGGTATCTGTTAATAAATAAACACTCATAATTATTGCTATTTCACTAATTATGCTGCAGAATTACAAATAATTATTGATATAACAAAATTTATTTTATAAAAAAATCACAATCTATCTTATTTCTACTTCTTTATCACCACTTGTTGCGTGCGTATGTGCATGTGTATATTACGGAGTGTAAAAGTTTTGGGAAAAATGTTAAATCAAAGAAAATCAGATGAATAATAGATTTTTCTGCATTTTTATTTGGTTGTGTCAAAAAAATATACTAACTTTGCAGCATCTTTGTATAACCTTATAAATACATAGCATATGAAAAAGATTTTATTTATACTAGTCGTAGCACTATCATTTGTTTCTTGTAATGATAATCCTTCAGAAGTTGATGACGTATTAAATACTATACGTAAACAATATCTCGTTGAAAAAATCACATGGTATGACAACGAGACTAACCATAAAGAAGCATACTATGAGTATGACAGTGATAATCATTTAGTACGCAGAACGATTCATAGTACATATTTTGAGCAAGGTAGAGTGAAGTATGATACCATTATCGATAACTATGAGTACACCAGAGGAAATTTGACAAAAATTTCACATAAAATTTCACATAAGGATGTGTATGTAAGTTACACCTACGATTTGGAATACGATGATATGGGAAGATTGGTTACATCTAAGTACGGAAATAATATCATGCATTTTTGTTATCGAGGTGGTAAGATGGATTCAATATGGTATGATAACGACCCTGAGTGTTATTCAATATTGAAATATGATGAACATGGTAACATTGTAAAAGAGATAATGCGGGTACCAGAAATGGATGATTGGGGAACAACAGGAAATTACATATTCATTGAAAATGAGTATGAATATGATAACAAACCACGTCCTTTCTTCAATACTGATAATGCATTTGTTTATGACCCTCTTTTTGGGCAAGGAGATGCACCTCCAACGTATATACACATGCTCTCAACAAATAATCTGATTAAATATTCTCGCTCTTCGTGGCATTATACTTATAACGAAGAAGGATTGCCTATTGAGTTAAGGAGTCGTTTTGAGGGAGTGACACCTACTAATGATCCAAAATACGTTTTTACATATCGCAAGATAGACTGATACGTAGGTACATCAACAGCAACAATTACTGTACCTAATACAGATATGCAAACAAATTCATCCTCAACGGTCAACTCTACATCCTCCGTGATGGTAAAACCTACAATGTCATGGGAATGGAAATAAAGTAAATCCCTCATACATAATACTTTCACAAGCCTCCTGTCGGGGGCTTGTTTGTTTGCCGCCACATTTGTTTAAGATTCAGCGGTTGCGTTTTTGGATGTTCCCAAAAATGCAGAGCGGTGGCAATATATTACGGAGTACCATGTAATCTTTATCCTTTGAAATAAGATTTATAAGATTTCTCGAGCCCTTCGGGCGAGTAGGAGATTTTTGTCGTACTTCGGACTGCGTCCTAGCATCACGCGAACATTTGTACCTTCGAGGAGCACCGACCTCGCTATGCTCGCCCACCTCGAAAGTACGTTCGCATAATGCAGCCCAAAAACAAAAAAAACTCACTTGAAAGTAAACTTTCGCTCGTTTTCTTGTTTTTGTGCATTATTTGTTGTACCTTTGTAGCCTCATTCAAACAAGACAATGAAAAAACTTACTTTTATACTATTCACCCTCCTCTTCGCTGCCAATACTTTTGCGGCGACAATCACTATTCCCGAGGAGGCCAAAGACTGGAATATTCCTGCTGAAGCCATCGACGTGCTTAAAGCACGTGAGATATGCTCCAAACTATCTGCTAACGCCACAACTGGCACCCAATACTATGTCATGGGTTATATCAAAAAGATTGATTCGAACCATGCAAACAATGTATCCAAGTACGGCAACGCATCCTTCTATATCGAGCAAGTCAAAGGCGCCAACTCTGCCGAAGACTTTTACGCTTACCGCGTATATGGTATTGACGGCGAGCGCATTACCAACCCTAGCACCGTTGCCGTAGGCGACTTCGTAGTGCTCTATGGCGAACTCACCAAGTACCAAAAGTATGCGACCCCTATCTACGAGACAGTAGGAAGCGAAGCTTACATCTGGAACTCCACCAACCCACTCATCAGTGGCAGCAATACCGACACCCCTAGTGGCGACTATACGGACGAAACAAACGGCGTGATCACCATCACCGATCCCGACCTCTGGACCAATAGCGAGATGAGCCAGTTTGTGGGCAAAGAGGTGCAGTTCACTACCCCATTCTATGTGACCAACAACACCAAATCTGGACAATTGACCATCTCCCCCCGTCGTATCTTTAACCCTACAAATCAAGCACTTCCGCTATCTACCGACTACTACTCTCTGCTTTCGCTCAACGAGCAAGGCACACTCACACTCACCAATGTCAGCGGTTATCATCGCATTGACGAGCGAGTGCATAACCTCAAGGTTAAAGTCAACTCCTATAACAGCCTCAGTTTCATCTCTGGCGACTGGCGAGGCAACACCCGCGCAGAGATGGAGAAGGGCTACAACCTAGAAGCCATCAACGCTCGCGGCGAACACACGCTACTAGTGTGCTATATGAACCTAGAATATTACATTGTAGAGGCATTTGATTCCTACGGTCCTGCCAACAACACCGAACACCAAGCACAACGCGCCAAAGTGAGCCAAGCGCTGGCTAAGATCAACGCCGATCTCTATGCCTTCGTAGAGATACAACTCGGTCAAGGAGCACTAGCCGAAATAGCTGCCGACCTCACCAAGAACACTGGCAGAAACTTCAGCTACGTCAACGACGGTAGTAGCATCAACGGGACCTACACCAAGTCGGGGTATGTCTATTGCACCGATAAGGTTACCCCATACGGCAATATGCAGCATAATGATACCTATGTACAAGACCGCAAGAAAGTGCAAGGTTTCATCGAAAAAGCCACGGGCGAGAAGTTCATCCTCTCGGTCAACCACTTCAAAGCCAAGAGCGGTAGCGGTTCAGGTGCTAACAAAGATCAAGGCGACGGACAAGGTTCATACAATGCCGCACGCGTCAAAGAGGCCCAATCGATTCTCACCAACTACCCTTCTTACACCTCTACCTTTGGCGATGAAGATTTCCTCATCGTGGGCGACCTCAACGCCTACGGCAAGGAAGATCCTATCACCACGCTGACCGATTGGGGTATGATTGACCTCCATCGCACTTTCCATGCAGACAGCAGTTATAGTTATGTATACCAAGGTACTCTGGGTTATCTCGACCATGCGCTCTGCAACAGCAGTCTCTACCCTCAAGTAACAGGTATGACGCCTTACCATATCAACGCGCCCGAGAAGGATGGCTATACCTACAACGGCTCACTCAACGACGGAACAATGTTCCGCTGCAGCGACCACGACCCTATCCTCGTGGGACTACGACTAGGCAAGGATAACACCTCTACCGACCTCACGGCTCCTACCTACGAATTTTACTACAACCACGCTATCCAATCCATCGAGAATGCGCAAGGTGGTACCTATACCATATATACCATAGACGGCAGCGTTGTGGCACGAGAGCACATCACCTCCGCCACACACCCACTACCAAACCTCGCGCAAGGGATATATATCCTGACCATACACAAAAACGGTCAAAGACAATCCGTTAAGGTATGCAGCAGAGCTGCTGGTTAGAGGTTCAGGAGGTTCAGGGCAGCGGGGCTGCTGTTCAGAAGGTTCAGGGCAGCGGAGCTGCGGTTCAGAAGGTTCAGAGGTTCAGACGCAGCGGAGCTGCGGTTCAGAAGTTCAGAAGTCACACCTGAACACCTCACCCCCTGAACACCTGAACTCCTCAACTACTGAACTCCTGAACTACTGAACTCCTAAACTCCAAAACATTTGCGAAGCAAATTTTTAAACTTTCAAGAATATGAACAAACCATTAGTATTTTTCTTATCGCTTATGGCACTAACAGCATGTACCAAGCAACAGACTACCGGTATTCATCTCGACAACCTCGACACCACCGTAGTCGCACAAAACGATTTCTACCAATACGCCTGTGGCGGATGGATGAAGAACAACCCACTCCCTAACGAGTACAGCCGTTTCGGCTCATTCGACAAACTCGGACTCCAAAACCTCGAGCAAGTCAATGGTCTCATCGCCGACATCGCTGCCAAACAACACCCTATGGGCTCTATCCCACAAAAAATCGGCGACGTATATAACCTCTCAATGGATATCGCTCGCCGCAATGCAGAAGGCATCGCTCCTGTACTTCCTGTTCTGGCTGAACTTGATGCCGTGACCGACAAAGACCAATGGTCTGCAGCCCTCGGCAAAGCCATGGACTACGGATTATGGGCTATGTATGTAGACGCAGATGCTATGAACTCTAGCATGAACATCCTCAACGAGTACCAAGCTGGCTTCGCCCTCAGCGAAAAGAGCTACTACTTCGACCAAGACGAGCACACCACACATATCCGTGCGGAATACCTCAAACACGTAGAGAAAATGTTTACCCTCTTTGGCATCGAGAACGCCGCCGAGAAAGCACAAACCGTACTCCGTCTGGAGACTCGTCTGGCAGGTGCAGCGCTCAGCAATGTGGAGCTCCGTGACCCAGTTGCCAACTACAACAAGATGTCTATCGAAGAACTCCAAGTGCTTGTGCCTCAAGTAGATTGGGCAGTGTACTTCGGCGAGTTGTTCAGAAGTTCAGAGGTTGAGGTGGATAGCCTCAGTGTAGGTCAAGTTCGTCACCTCCAAGAGGCAGGAAAGATGCTCGCAGAGGAGTCTATCGAAGATATGAAAGCCCTCTTCCAATGGCAAATCATCGACGGTAGTGCCGACTTCCTCACCGAGGAGATCTTTATGCAAAACTTCGAGTTCTACGGTCGCACACTCAGTGGTCGCCAAGAGCCTACTCCACAATGGAAACGCGCTGTAGCTATGGTCAACGGAACCCTAGGCGAAGCCGTAGGACAAATGTATGTTGAGAAGTACTTCCCAGAGGAAAACAAAGTGCGCATGCTCGAACTCGTAGCTAACCTCCAAACCGCTCTCGGTCAACGCATCCAAGCCCTTGAGTGGATGTCCGATGAGACCAAAGCCAAAGCCATGGAGAAGCTCAACACCTTCACCGTGAAGATCGGTTATCCTGACAAATGGCGCGACTATACCGCTCTCGAGATCGACCCTACTCTTACCTACTATGCCAATATCCAACGTGCAGCTAAGTTTGAGCAAGACTACTCACTTTCTTTCCTTGGCCAACCTGTGGATAAAGCAAAATGGTATATGACCCCACAAACCGTCAACGCGTACTACAATCCTGCTACCAACGAGATCTGCTTCCCTGCAGGTATCCTCCAATATCCATTCTTTGACATGAATGCAGACGATGCCTTCAACTACGGCGCTATCGGCGTGGTTATTGGCCACGAGATGACCCACGGATTTGACGACCAAGGTAGCCAATACGATAAGGACGGTAACCTCATCAACTGGTGGACCGAGGAAGACCGCGCACGCTTTGAGGAGCGCACCAAAGTGATGGAAGAGTACTTCAATGGCATTGAGGTAGCACCTGGCACCTTCGCTAATGGCGCTTTCACCTTGGGTGAGAACATCGCTGACCACGGAGGCTTGCAAGTGGCTTATTTGGCGTTCTGCAATAGCGAGAAGTCAAAAGTTGAAAGTCAAAAGTTGAAAGTTGTGGACGGTTTTACACCAGCACAACGTTTCTTCTTGGCTTATTCCAATGTATGGGCAGGTAATATCCGTGACGAGGAGATTCTCCAACGCACCAAGAACGACCCTCACTCATTGGGCAAATGGCGTGTGAATGGCGCATTGCCACACATCAACGCATGGTATGAAGCATGGAATGTAACCGAGGAGTCACCTATGTATATCGCGCCTGAGAAACGCGCTTCAATTTGGTAAAATAAGAACGCCGCTTTGCGGCTGTTAGAAGGTTCAGAAGGTTCAGAGGCAGCGGAGCTGCTGTTCAGAAGTTCAGAAGGTTCAGAAGGTTCAGAAGGTTCAGAGGCAGCGGAGCTGCTGTTCAGAAGTTCAGAAGGTTCAGAAGGTTCAGAAGCGCTTTGCGCTTGTTCAGAAGTAACTCCTGAACACCTGAACTCCTCAACTCCTTGGGCGGTCTAACAGCGCAGCGATCTAAACTCACAAAAATATGGTAAAACATGTAGTATTTTTTCGCCTCTTAGACGAGGCGGAGGGCAAGACAAAGTTGGAGAATGCCCAAATTATTCGCGACGGACTACTCGCACTCAAAGACAAGATTGATGTTCTCGTGGACGAGACCGTAGGTATCAATATCCCTAACGCCAAGAACACCGATCACGACATTTGTCTCACTTGCACCTTCCGCACATGGGAGGATCTTGACACCTATGCTACTCACCCTGAGCATGTCAAGGTAGCGCAGTATATCGGCAAATGCAAGGAAGCGCGTAGCGCCGTGGATTATGAGGAGTAGTTTAGTCGAACGTTGATAGTTAAACGTTGAAAGTAGATGAAACCAGCAAAGCTGTTCCCTTTTACTTTAGACATTCGACATTAAACATTCAACTAATATAACTCCCAAACAAAAATGGACACTTACACAGTGTCCATTTTGTTTACCACTCACCACTCATGCTATTGACTGGCGTGAAATACAACCTAGTTGAATCGCCCATCCATGTAAAGCGATACATGTCGTACAGATTCGTATCTAGCGGAATAGTCAAGCGAGCATCCAATGAAGCCATAGCCGTGTAATAGGTATGCCCCATCTCAAAATTGGTCACCGAAGTGCCATCGCCTTCGCCATTATTCTCGTGGACATAGATTCCGTATAATATTCGTTGGTAGTCGCCATTATACACCTTATCAAAGAGCGACAAGAAATACTCTCCTGGCGTTTCCCAACCCTGCTTACGTAGTGTGAGACTATCGATGGTCTCACCCACCCAAGGGGTATACGAGTTGATTTCGCCTAGCGTATCCTTAGGATACACATAATCCCATTGACCCTCCACGCGGTATTCAAACATCATAGGAGTTCTAGAAATCGAATCAGTGGTGATGGTTTCGATAAACAACGTACCTGCAGGTTTATTCGTTTCAGGATTTACCACAAACGCATACACCCAATAATCGGTGTTAGGACGCAACAAGGTAAAATATTGGTCCGTATTGCTATATTTCAAGGAATACGAAGCAAAATCAGCTACAAATGGTGACAACTCTTGCAATTGGCGGTTACGCCAATACAAATAGTCCACATATGCGCTATCCAATGCCAACATCATAAACTGCTTGGCTACTGCTTGAATACTATCTATATCTTCACGAACAGGGTGAATACCCGTCAAGTAAAACGCTTTCTTATTGGTCGTAAAAGAGACATGAGCATATCCCGCAGACACCTGATCTACGGCAATAGTTATCTCCACATTATCGGTATGCGTTTCCACGGCGGTAGGATTGCACGATGCCCATCCCAATACTAGCAACAAGGCTATTCCACCTATAAACCATTGTAATTTGTTAGAACTCATAATAACCTTCAGATTCTTTTTCTTCGTTGATTAATAGTGTTTGCACCGCATAGATAAAACGCACACACGTAATCACGTGACCGCCATAATAGCCCAAACTATACTGGATATTCGCACCTTTCCACTTGTTCTTAGCACGACTCGCGTTCTCATAGGGCACCGTCTCATCGTTGATGGAGTGCATGATAAACACAGGCGCTTTAGGTACCCATGAGTAACTCAAAATCGAATTATTGGTCATCGCCTTGTACAATTCGGACACCTCTTGACTAGTACGATCCATACCTTTTTCGGTGAGCAACTCGTGCGTTACATACGAGCCAATCATATTATTGATCTGCTTGGTGGTATAGCGTTTGCTGTTGACCCACTCATCCAAGTTCTCATAGATAAACGGTGCCATCAACTCGCTCATATCTAGGTCCAACTTATTACCCACCACCATACCTTGCATCATGATTGGCACAGCGCATGGATAACTCGCCGTATCCGTCTCCACAAAGCGGTCATAGGTCGCTTTCACATCGTATGGACCACCCCCTGCAAACACGCGACGTATCTTCACATCCTCGTCGTGATGCTCTATGAGGTGCTGAACAGCCATTGTGGTTGCACCACCCTGCGAGTAACCCATTAGATAGATATCATCGTGTTCAGGTTCACAACCCGCTTGCTTGAGAAATGGCACCACCGCTTTGTACATATCTAGCACATTGCGAGCCGTCAGATCCATCACCAAATATGGGTGCACCTTGTCTGCCGTCACGCCATAACCGATATAATCAGGCACAATCAGCGCATAACCCAATTTCACCAATACACCCTCCAACGGGAAGGTATTACTAGGTGCCTCCTCATTGCTTGCAATCGTATAATGCGATACCACAATATAGCGTTTGAACTCACCATTAGCTGGCATCAACACTTTACCAGACAGCAGTATCGGATTGCCATCCACATCTATGGACTCATACACACCCGATAACTCTACGACTTGACGAGCATTCTTAAAATCCAACAAATTCTGTATCACATTGGTCAATGTGGTGGCCGACGCACGCTGAGGTCCGCGCATAGTACTATCTGTTGGCATAGGGACGTTAGGGTCATCCGCAAGCGCCCAATTACCTAGCACCTCGCCATCCATACCTTTGATGCCACCATTAGCCACTAGTTCCACCATATCGGTGTTTCGTTGACTAGTCACACGAAACATACCAGGTGCCGACTCTACGTCATCAAAATTCACATAGTAATTACTGCCCATATTACAGGACACTAGCATTACTAACAATATTCCTAAATATATCTTTTTCATCATACTTCTAAACTCCTAAACACCTAAACTCCTGAACTCCTGAACTACTAACCCCCTAAACTCCCCTACAACCTCACACCTATCGAAGCCGTGAACAATCTCGATCCCATCATATAGACCTCGTATGCGTTGTTCAGCGCTATCATACCGCCTATCTCCACTGCTCCGTAGAATCTTCCTTTGCCCACGCGCATACCTAGCAATGTGATATTCACCGCAGGCGAAACCACTGTACTACGTCCACGGATCTCTTCTGTACCCGTGTTAACGTTAAGTCCCACACCTACTGCGGAGTATAGCGACACATAGTCGTGATGATAATACGAGAAACGTACCGTAGGTACGATGGTTATATTGTGGAAGTTTCTATCCACCTCGCGAGAAAGTTCCTCGCCTTGGCCATTGCGCACCACGCGATCCCATATCACACCGCTATAATCTACCAACAAACCTAGACTGTAGCAGTAATTGAAGTTGTACATATACTCCACAAAGCAATGCTGGGTATAGCGGAAGTTCTCATCATAAGGTGCCTCATACCATTCGGGCATATTTTGGTAGTGCCCTCTGTCTCGCCACATCAGTGTCTCAAACAACTGATCACCCACACCTATACGCAAGTCATGTGGCATATTGTCATACATATGTCGACGAGCCTCACGCAACGAGTCACGATAGGCTTTTACTTCCAATCGCATGGAGTC
>JAZQSZ010000056.1:0-8119 GCA_045630365.1 Paludibacteraceae bacterium
TGTATTAGCTTGACCAGTAAGTGTGTAAACAGCAGATGGAGCGGTCTCCCAATAGCGGAGGATAGAACCGTCCTCTTGACCGATATTGTAAACTGCCATACCGTTCTTTGGCAATGTACCCTTGGCATCCTCATTGTAAACGAAGAGTTTAACCTCGTTACCGTTATGGTAAACATAGCAACCAGGAGTAGAAGAACCAGTGTAAACACCATTGTTATTGAATGCACCGTCGCTCTCGCGTGTACCAGCGAAGAATTGGTTGAAGTTTTGGGTCAAGTCAGCTGTATTAGCTACATAGATACCAGAGTTACCATCCGCCCAATCTGCGATATAGAGATTACCGTCCCGGTCCATACCCATACGAGTTGGGTTACCGAACTTAGCTACACCACCCTTGTAAACCTCAGTGTGAGTCTTAACAAGGTTTTGGTCGAACTCCCAGATACCGCTCTTAGGAGCGTTAGCTGAAGTAGAAGAACCAGCACGGTGCATTACATAGATCTTACCGAAGGTCTCAGTCTCAGGGTTGGTGTTAACTGCGTTGAAGAGACGAGAAGTAGAAGACTCGATGAGTGATTTCTCAGATGCAACGATACCGAAGTTAGAGATAGATTCACCGGTCAAGTCAAGTGCCCATGTGAATACATCACCCTCAGCGCCTGGCAACATATCTGCTGCCAACTCGAAGGTGTTAGCACCCTTCTTAACGTCTACTACTACGCGACCAGCCTCAACACCGTCCTTGTAGAATACAAGAGCAGCAGCCTTAGCGTCAGAGTTAGCGTTGTAAGAGAAGGTATATACGCCACCATTGTTCACTACATTCAAGTCGTAAGCTACGATAGCAGGAACAACTGGTTGAGCAACGCCCACAGTAGTGAACTTGCTAACAGCGTCATCGGCTACAAGGTAGAGAGTCAAATCAGCATCTTTCACTTGTGCGAAAGCTGCAGTGTAAGTTGCCTCAGAAGCCTCAAGAGTAGTGTTGGTAGTCTTGATGAGTTGTGCTTTGTCCACACCAGCGGTGATATCATATACAGCTACACCAATATTCTTACCCTCAGCGTCCACTGCAGGAGCAGCCATCAACGCCTTACCAGCATACTTGAAGTAGTTAGGAGTGTTGGTAGCAAATGGAAGAGTACCCATTACCTTAGGCTCAGACTTGGTAGTATTAACGATTTGCCACTCATTACCCGCAACCAAAGAAGAGGTAAGGATGAAGCTCATGCTGTCGCGTGGAGAAACCACGAGTTTCATATCAGCACCGTGAGTAAGCTCGGTTACACCTACAGGTTGGTTACGGAGAGCACCCGCTACCATACCATCAGAAATGCTATAAATTGCATAACGTACAGCCTTGCTAGAACCAGTAGTAACAGTAGTAGCAGCAATTGTACCCTCAGCGATTGTACCAGAGTATGCGAAGGTGTTACCTACATACGCATTGTTGTAGTTACCAGCGGTCTCGTTGTTAGCGTGTGCTTGCCACAATGCGCCGGTCCAACCCTCAGCAGTCTTCTCCCACTTGTAGAGATTCCACTTGTTAGATGGGGTGAAGCTAACAGCCTCCTTGTTACAACCCACGAGTACGCCCTCAGCAGTGAGTGCGATATCAGAAAGTTTCAAACCTTCAGCACCAACAGCTGTACAGAAGTCAGTTGGCAACTCAGCCTCTACTACGCCGTATTCATTAACAACAGCAAGAGTTGGGTTCTTATCAGCATCTACTGCCAATACATACATCATACCATCACGGTAGAGTACACGGCGGATAGTCTTGTCAGCGAAGAGTACATCCATTGGTTTATCCACATACGCTTGCTCCATCTCGAATACGCTAGGTACGCCTAGGTAAGCAGGTTGCTCTGGGTTAGGATAGTTAGTATAAACCACTGTAGGAGGTACATAAGCGGTGTCGGTCAAATAGATCATTGGATAGGTAGTCTCGTTAGCCTTAACGGTGAGAGCTACTTTTTGATCTTGATCCAATGGGAGATAACCTGGGCAAGTAGCATCCAAAGTATAGTCATCGCCTGGCTCAAGATCTTTGAACACGAAGATACCATTGTAGAAGTTATCCACTTGGTAGCGAGCTACCTCTACACCAGCTTTCTTCAATACTACCTCAGCACCATTACATGGTACCCATTGGTCGTTGGTCTTAGGAGCGTAGTTGAACAAGCTGTGGTTCATCTTGTTGTTAGCATCCTTTACAGTACCTACGATGTAACCTTTGGTCTCAGCATCAGCACCATAGTAGCGGATGATAGCGCGGTAGTAATCCAAACCTTCCATATGGCAGTAGTCTGGGTTGAGCGCACGGTGACGAGCTGGTTGGCAGGTGTGGAAATAACCCTCTGACAAGTAACCAGGAGCACCATGTTTCAATGCGCCAAGGTAACCAGAATATTTCTTACCATTAGCGTGAGTACGATCAGAGTGGCTGCCGTAGAAGTTCCAGTCACCACGGATATTGAGAGCGGTAGAAGATGCAACATCTACACCAGCCTTCATGATTTTGAGTTTCTCCTCGTTAGCAAGCTTAGACATCTCATAGCTACCTACTACATACTCATAACCATCGGTAGAGTTAGCAGTCTCGTATTTGTCTGGACCACGATAGAGAATAAGTGGGAAGTTAGCGGTACTACCCTCGGTGTTCGCGTTAGAGTGAACAGAGATAAAGTAGTCGATATTGTTAGCCTCAACCTCCTCAGTGATCTCCACGAGGTTACGGTTATACTTCTCATAATCAGGGTGAGCGTAGTAACCGTCAGAGAATTGCCAACCAAGTTCTGGGTTAGCGATTGTACCTCCCTTGTTGTAGGTATAATCAGGATAATCGCCGTTCTTCATCTCGTATGGCCAAGGACCAGATTGTGTACGAGAATAGATTACGGTAGCACCTGCAGCCTCCAATTTTGCACCGAGGTACATACACTTCCAGAGGTTGGTGTTTGACTCGTAGAAACCGAGTGTATCAGGCATACCAGTAGTAGGCAAGTTAGGGAATGGGATAGTAGCCATAGGACGGTCGTTAGGACCATAGCTACCGTGACCTGGGTTCACATAAATGCGTTTGCCTGTCAAGTCTGCAGCTGACATGGAAACGGTAAGCAGCGCTGCTGCGAGAATCATAAATATCTTTTTCATAACAGTCTGCATTATTTAACGTTCAACATATAGGTTTCACCATCCAATGTAGAGAAAACAATCATATTGTTTGCTGCATATGGATACATAGCAATCATTGAGTTGTTGGTCAACACTTGCTTTTTGCCATCCAATGTGTAAGCCACGATAGCAGAAGCGGTTGTGAAGTGACCATCATCCTCAGCGTCCATAGCCACGAGGGTATTGTTGTCATACCATTTAGCTGCTTGTACACCGTGACCGATGTATTGTTTACCGCTACCATCGAGCTTAGCTACCCAGCAACCGTTGCCACATACGTAGTAGCACAATTTGGTACCATCTGGAGAGATAGAAGGCCAAATGTAACTCTCGTTGCTGCCGTTAGGAGCCAATACGATGTTTTTGCCGTTCTTGGTGAGAACGATCTTGCGATCGCTAATAGATACAGATACATTAGCACCTGTAGTAGTCATAGCCATCATGTCGCGTTGAGCTTTAGCAACAGTGGTTGTTTTAGCTGTAGCCATGTCAAGACGAATAATGTTGTTCTTGCGCAAACCTTTGTTGTCAAATTTGGTCTCACGATAAACGACTTCTTGACCATCTTGGCTGATTTGTACATTGTAACCTGCACCTGCTGCAGTAGTAATAGTAGTGGTTTCACCAGTAGCCACATCATAACGACGCAAACCTTGGTTAGAACCACTGGTGATCAGAACATAAGAGCCATCTGCGCTCACGCCTGCCACCTTCACATCGGTGTCTGTAGGAGTGTTCAACTTAGTGAGTTGACCTACCTCAAACACTTGCGCTGAAGCCATCATTGAGACTGCCAACGCCAAAGAAAGAAAAATCTTCTTCATACAAAATGTTTTTAATGGTTTGTTAATAAATTAAGTGAATTATATAATTTGTTGTTGTTATTTTATTTGTTCCATCCTACTCCACACTACTCAACCACTACTCCACACTACTCCACCCTACTCAACCCTACTCCACACTACTCCATGACACTCCACACTACTCCACCTCCAATAGCACCTATTATACCTATTATATATAATATACCGCTCGCAGTGGAGGGTTTCATTATTGGCAGATAAATCATCAACCAGGACAGTAGATAGGTTCCACCGCCTATCAGCCACCATTGCCATGGTAGTTTAGGCAAGTTCTCCAACCATAGAAAATCCAACCAACCGAAATAGCGGAATATGGCTGAATATAATACATAGGTTGCTATCGCCAATAGAATAGCCACTAGCACACGCCATGTAAAGTGACTCCTGACTAGCAGATAACCCAATACATATAGGATACATGTGACCATCACACTCAATTGGGGCGAAACGACCAAGCACATCAATGTGAGAACATATGCTTGCTCAGTAGGTTCCTTCTGAGCGTTCATCTTGCTAAGAACCAAGACAGTAATAAGAAGCATCATTGCCACCACATGCACCTGCCAGCATAATTGCCATACGGACAATGCCGACAAGACCATCCACACGGACGAAACCACAAAGCCCGAAGGCAGATTGGTCCATCCCACTCTATATGCCATTTGAGTAGCTAACAGGGAATTGGTTAGCACCAACGCTATCCCTACCCCCATATGGGCAAAACTACCTCCTCGCCATAGCAACATAATCCACAAACATAGCCCGATAAGAACCAAAATGATGGTCCTTATCAGGCTATTCTGTGCTATATTTCTGAGGAAGTAATTCATGGTTTATTGGTAGATCGTTCGCTTTGCTCTCTGAGGGACCGTTCGCTTCGCTCTCTGAGAGACCATTCACTTCGTTCTCTGAGGGATCGTTCGCTGCGCTCACTGAGTGATCAACGGGTCTCTCAGCCCGTAGGGCGGTCTCTCAGCGTAGCGGTCTCTCAGGGCTTTAGCCCGGTCTCTCAGCGCAGCGGTCTAACATCAATCAAAATCCGCAACGTTTCATATGATGCTTTGCATCGGCATCTTTACCACGGAACTCTTGGTAGAGAAGAGCAGCATCGCGTGTACCACCTTGCTCCAAGAGGCGTTGGAACTTCTTTGCCATCTCAGGGTTGAAGATGTCGCCTGTCTCCTCGAATGCTGCAAACGCATCGGCATCCAACACCGCTGCCCAAGTGTAACTGTAGTAACCCGCAGCATAGCCGGTGGTGAAGATGTGGTTGTAGAAAGTAGAGCGATAGCGAGTGATAATCTCTGGGATCATCTTCATATTCTTCATTGACTCTGCCTCAAAAGCATTCACATCAAACGCCTCAGTAGTGGTCATCTTGTGGTAGTCCATATCGAGGATGGAAGCAGAGAGAAGCTCTGTTTGTACAAAACCTTGGTTGAAAGTACCTGCCTTATTGATTTTTGCCACCAACTCCTCAGGAATCAACTCGCCTGTCTGGTAGTGGAAAGCATAGGTCTTCAACACCTCTGGGTGATAGCAGTAGTTCTCCATGAACTGGCTTGGCAACTCCACGAAGTCGCGTGGGGTGTTGGTTCCTGCCAAAGACTTATAAGTAGCCTTAGACATCAAACCGTGCAATGCGTGACCAAACTCGTGGAAGAGGGTCTCCACATCGTCCATAGAGAGAAGCGATGGGTTGCCTGCGGTAGGTTTGTTGAAGTTACCCACATTGATGATCACAGGGCGATGATCCACACCCTCAGCATCCACATATTGTGGGCAGATATTGTTCATCCAAGCACCTGGACGCTTACCAGCGCGTGGGAAGTAGTCGGTATAGAGGATACCCACCAAACCACCATCAGCATAGGTCACCTTGAATACCTCTACCTCAGGGTTATATACTGGCATATTCTCCAACTTCTCAAATTTGATACCGAACAACTTGGTTGCCAAATCAAACGCACCCTTGCGCACATTGCTGAGCTCGAAGTAAGGTTTCAACTCCTCCTCGTTCAAAGCATATTTCTCCACACGCAGTTTCTCTGCATAATACCACCAATCCCATGGTTGAAGTTTCTCGCCTGGAAAATCTTTGTTGAGGAGTTTTTGCAATTCCGCTGCCTCGCGTTGAGCAGCCTTCAAACTTGGTTCCCATACGCTCTCGAGGAAAGCATCCACGGTCTTAGCATCATGTGCCATACAGTCTGCCAAGATATAATCAGCAGGATTATCATAACCGAAGAGTTGTGCTTTCTCCACACGCAATTGCATGGTTTTTACGATGACGTTCTTATTGTCATACTCGTTGTCATGGTTGCCACGGGTGGTGTAAGCCATCAGCAGTTCCTTGCGCAACTCGCGGTTCTCGCAGTATTGGAGTACTGGAGTGAAACTAGTGCGTTTAGGAGTAAATAACCATGCCTCTGGACGACCAGCAGCCACAGCCTCTTCTTTAGCAGCAGCTTTGGCGCTCTCAGGAAGACCCTTGAGTTCTGCCTCGTCGGTAATAAAGAGTTGGTATGCATTGGTCTCATCCACTACGTTGTTACCAAATTGCAAAGAGAGCAAACCAAGCTCTTGGTTGATTTCTTTGAGGCGGGCTTTCTTGTCCTCTGGGAGGTTTGCACCGTTCTGAGCAAAAGACTTAAATGTCTCGGTCAAGAGTCGCATTTGCTCATCGTTAAGACCCAATGTCTCACGTTGCTCATATACAGCCTTCACGCGTTGGAAAAGGGCGTCATTGAGGATAATACCGTCGCTCAACTCTGACATCATAGGAGATAGTTTCTCTGCGATAGCATTCATCTCGTCGTTGCCGTCTGCCTCCAACACATTGTAGAAGACGCCAACCACACTCTCGAGCAAACCACCAGCGCGGTCAAGTGCCTCAATGGTGTTAGCAAATGTAGGAGCCTCAGGGTTAGAAGCAATAGCTTCGATCTCTGCTTTGTTCTCTGCGATTGCTTTCTCAAAAGCAGGAAGATAATGTTCGTTCTTTACTTTGTCAAAAGCAGGTACGCCATAAGGAGTATCTTGCTGAGTGAGCAAAGGATTTTCGTTTTTAGTACAAGCCATAAGCGATACGAGCGCAAGGCTCAAAAATAGGATTTTTTTCATTATTGTAAAGTTATTTATTGCAATATCGCTGCAAAGATACTATTTTTTTTGCGAATACACAAATATTTAGAATATTTTGTGTAATTTCTTGTCGCCAATAGCCAATAGCCGCCACTGCTCGCCACGCGAGCCCCTACACTCTACACCATCATTTAGCGATTTTACGCATTTTTAGCAAAAAACATTTTGCGAATTCAAAAAAAGTAGTACCTTTGCAGCGTTTTTGTTTAATTAACTAAACAGAATTGCAAAACATCTGTTCAGCAAACTAAACAAAACAACACGCAACCTATTCAAAATATTTTACTAACATGATAAGTATTGAGATTCTAAAACAGCTTATCGCTTCGCCTAGGTGATGTGCGCTCCGCTGCATTTTCTCACCTCTCGCCTCTCGCCTATCCCTATACACCTCCTTGGTGATATAGACGGTATCGTGGATGATGCGCTCGCGGTAGATGACCGCACCGCGAGGACGGAAGACCGTAGGTAAGCAACCGAAAAAAGAAGCAGGCAGTCGCCTACTTCTTTAGATAAAATTTTCAATTATCAAATTGTTCTTTCGTCTTCAAATATATCTCATCGCGTACACGGCGGAACTCGGAGAGAATATACTCCTCCGTGCCGACGGCATTAGACGGATCATCAAAGCCAATGTGCAAGCGTCGGCGAACATGACCCACAAACTGCGGACAACTCTCATTGGCTCCACCACAGACCGTTATCACATAATCCCATGACTCTGACAGATACTCCTGCACATGGTGTGGTGAGTGCATTGAGATATCTACACCAACCTCTTGCATAACTATTATAGCCTTTGGATTGACTTCAACTGCTGGTTGTGTGCCAGCGGAACAAACCTTCCATTCCGGGCGCAGCGTCTGCACAAAACCATGCGCCATCTGACTACGGCAACTATTGCCTGTGCACAAAATTAGGATTCTCATAACAAC
>JAZQSZ010000057.1:0-3490 GCA_045630365.1 Paludibacteraceae bacterium
CAATGTGTTCATGGCTGCTAAGGCAGAACTCAATGACGAGGAGACTTTCGCGCTCAACGTGATCACTATCGGTAGCGCTAACCAAGTACGTGTTTCTACCAACTACCTCATCAACGACAACTCTGAGAATGTAGATGAGACCATCGAGGCATTGCTCTACGAGGGTTGCAAACCATTCTTGGCTGAGGGTATTACTCTCGATGAGTTCAAATCCACTGAGATCAACCCAGAGGTAGGTATTATGCAATCACAAAAGGTAGGTCCTGCTGTGGCTGATGATATCACCCAATCTGCTGTTTGGGCTGTCTTGGCTGCGTTGGTAGCAATCTTCTTGTATGTGCTCGTTCGTTTCCGCAACTTCGCATTCTCTGTAGGTGCGTTGGTTGGTTTGGCTCACAACGCACTCATCGTTCTTGGTGCTTATGCGCTTCTCTGGAAGGTGATGCCATTCTCAATGGAGATTGACCAAGCGTTTATCGCTGCTATCTTGACCGTTATCGGTTATTCTATCAACGATACTGTGGTTGTATTCGATCGCGTGCGCGAATATAAAGGTCTATATCCAAAACGTGAACTTTCTCTCAATATCAACAATGCATTGAACGATACATTGAGTCGTACCTTCTCGACTTCTATGTCAACCTTTGTGGTATTGCTCGCTATCTTCTGCTTCGGTGGTGAGACTATCCGTGGTTTCGTATTCGCATTGCTCATTGGTGTGATCGTAGGTACATATTCTTCACTCTGCGTGGCTACTCCTCTTGCATATGATATCCAAGAGGCTATCGCTAAACGCAAGGAGAAGAAAGCTGCCGCTGCTAAGTAATTATTAGTAGATATACAATAAAAAAACAACAGACCAAATTGGTCTGTTGTTTTTTTGTGCTAGTAGGACTAGTTAATCTAGTAGGACTAGTCTTGTGACCCCGCTGGGATTCAAACCCAGGACCTTCAGAACCGGAATCTGACGCTCTATTCAGCTAAGCTACAGGGCCTTGTCGGAATGCGTTTGTCACAATGACTGCCGCTTATGCGGCATTAGGCGACAACGATTCCTCCTCTTACAAATGCTAATTGCGGCGACCACCTAAGAAGATGGATACATAATATAGCAATGTGCCTAATGATGCGAGGGCTGCTACTACATACGTGTATGCTGCGCTACGAAGAGCAGTTGCAGCCATTGGCGTTGTCTCATAATTGGTAATACCTGCTTGTTCTAACCATGCAATAGCACGGGTACTAGCATTGATCTCCACTGGTAGTGTGATGAACGAGAATAGAGTAGTAAGCCCATATAAAATGATGCCAATAAGCAATAAACTAGGGAAGGTATGTAGTAATAAAATACCTCCTAGTAATATCCAAGTTACCCATTTAGATGAAAAACTCACGATAGGCACTAATGCTGAGCGCATTTGCAAAGGAGCGTATTCCAACGCATGTTGCAGCGCATGTCCACATTCGTGCGCAGCCACAGCTGCTGCGGCAACAGAATTGGAATTATATACCGATTCTGATAAATTGACCGTTTTTGTACGAGGGTCATAATGATCGGTTAAATGTCCGGTAGTAGATACGACTTGAACATCGTATATACCATTATCACGGAGCATTTTTTCTGCCACTTCTTTACCTGTTAAAGGTAAATATACTTTACTAAATTTTTTGAAACGTTGTTCCATGAGTGCGCTAACAAGCCACGAAGCGACTGTAATAGCGATGAAGAGAATCCAATAAGTATTCATATAGTTAGTTCTTTGATTTGTTTGTCAGTTGTCTTCTTCTGCATATTTTGCAGTGTCCATATATATATAAGGAGAAACGCTCTTGGATAAAATTGGTAAAATTCTTATCCTCTAGCATACGTTGGATAGTAGAGTCTTTTACTTCACTAATACGTCCGCAATGCTGACATAGAATTTTGACGGATGATGTCCGAAGAAATACCAATTCGTATTGCACTGCCCTTTTGCCAAAATCTTTTTCAAGACGATGTACGATGCCAGCCTTCTCCATTATGGCAAGTGCGTTGTATACTGTTGCACGACTTATCGTAAGGGAAGTGAGGCTCAGTCTAAGTTCCTCTACAGAGAACCTCTGTAGGGAACATACGGAAGACAATATAAGTTTGCGCTCGTTGGTGTGTCGCAATTGATGTTTATCAATATACTCATAGAGTAATTGGTAAGCATGTTTGAATATATCGTCTTGTTTTTTGTTAGGCATGTATTAAATCGTTTTGATATATGCTCGTCTACGTTTATGGTATTTATGAGGGAATACTTCCCAGTGTGCTAGATTCTTGAAGTTTGTTTCCATAATCGCAGTGGTCTCCACTTGCTTAATACCATATTGAACGAAATATGGGAATTGATCTGCAATAATAACAGCATTGAGTCCCTTGTCTTGATAGTCGGGTCTAACTGCAATAATTAGCAAGTCAAATGCTTCATATGTTTTGGATTTGAGTGCCTTGAGTATGTTCAACCATCCAAATGGGAATAGTCTTCCCTTGCACTTGCGAAGTGCTTTGGAAATATCTGGCATACCTACTCCTACGCCCACCACTTCATTTTGCTCATTGACAACAACTGTAACGAAGTCAAAGTTGAGCAGAGGGAAGAACATATCCATATAATGTTGCTTTTGTCGTTGGGTGAGAGGTTGGAAGTTATAGAGTTTTTGATAGGCAATATCAATCACATCCATATAGGAAGTTCCGTACTTTTTGACTAGTTCTTTGCAGTTTTTTACCTTATCCACTCGTACGTGGCTGCGATCTTGTACAATCTTTGCCATTCGTCCAAATCGTTCTGGTATTTCTGCTGGTGGGTATATTTGCATTTCTATCCAATCATTCTCTTTGGTAAGACCATATTCATCCATATGGCGTTCGTAGTATGGATAGTTGTATAGAGAAGCCATAGGTGCTAGGTGGTCGTGTCCTTCAATGAGTAGACCTTGCAAGTCAAAATCAGTAAATCCAACAGGACCATTGAGTGTTTCCATTCCTTTGGATTTTCCCCACTCTGCTACTGCATCCAAAAGAGCGCGACTAACCTCTAAATCATCAATAAAATCCATCCAACCAAAGCGGACATGCTTAACGCCCCATTTAAGATTAGCTTGGTGGTTAATCAAACCAGCAATACGTCCTACTGCTTTACCATCTTTGTATGCCATAAAAAGAATATGCTCGCAGACATCAAACGCTGGATTCTTCTTGGTGTTAAACGTAGCCATATCATCCAAGATCAAGTGTGGACAAAAATATTTACAATCCTTGTAAAAGTCGTTACCAAACTTGACAAATTTGAATAAACCTATTTTGGTGTTGATTTGTTTAATTTTAATGCTCATTTTCTCTAAAAATATATGTTTCTGGGTGCAAAATTACAAATAATTTGTTAAAATACCAAATATATCGATATTTTTTTGTAATTTTGCAGCCGATTTCGTAAGGAAGTATATTTCAATCATAATTTTG
>JAZQSZ010000058.1:0-4320 GCA_045630365.1 Paludibacteraceae bacterium
AAAGCAGGTAGCAAGGCTCCTCAATGTGCAGGTGTTATCCACTCTGATTTTGAGCGTGGTTTCATCCGTGCCGAGGTAATCAAGTACGAGGATTATATCGCTCTCGGTGGCGAATCACAATGTCGTCAAGCGGGTAAACTAGGTATCGAAGGTAAGGAGTATGTCGTTCAAGATGGCGACATCATGCACTTCTTGTTTAACGTATAATCAGATCGCCCTGCGGGCTGTAGATCGGCGCAAAGCGCCTGTAGAACTTAGATCGGCTTCGCCTGTAGACTACTACAATAATCTACAGCGAATATAACGAGCGATCTACAACGAGCGAAGCGAAGTGATCTACAGTGAAACGATCTACAGCGAGCAACGCGAACGATCTAAACAATAAAAACAATGTTCGAATTTTTAAATACCTGGCTTGAAGCGGGGTGGTGGGTAGCTATTTTACTTATCGTTGCGGGATGTACTGCACTCATCAAGGGTGCTGGTTGGCTCGTAGATGGAGCATCAGGTTTGGCTAAACAATATGGTATTAGTGATATTGTTATTGGTTTGACCGTGGTGGCATTTGGTACTAGCATGCCTGAGTTTGTGGTCAATATGGTGGCAGTAGGACAGGGGAGTACTGAGATTGCTATTACCAATGTTCTAGGCAGTAATATCATCAATATTTTCGTCATTTTGGGTATGACTGCGTTGATTTATCCGATTTCATCGCAACGTCAGTCGCGTCATTTTGATATCCCATGGAGTGCCTTGGGTGCTTTGATTATATTGATATTTGCTGTTTATAGTAGTCCTTCGTGGTTTAGGTCTGAAGGATTATTCAAATTCTACATCACCGATCCTACTATTCGTGATCTTGGCTCGCTGGATTGGGGTGCCGGTAGTATGAGTTTTATTTCCCGTATTGGTGGCACTGTTCTTTGGGTCTTCTTTGTGTTCTACCTCTGGCAGACTTTTAAGAGTGCTAAGGCAGGCGATAGCGACGAGAGTTATACACCTATGTCCATCAAGAAAGCACTGCTTTTGATTCTTTGCGGTCTAGCAGGATTGGTTATCGGTGGCGAGGTGATTGTTAAGAGTGCTACTAGTATTGCACAATCCTTGGGCGTTAGTGATGCAATTATTGGTTTGACCGTAGTAGCATTGGGTACATCCCTGCCAGAGTTAGCAACCTCTTGTATGGCAGCTATGAAGAAAAATTGCGATATTGCTCTAGGCAATGTTGTGGGTAGCAATATCTTCAATATCTTCTTTATTTTGGGTACGAGTGCGTGCGTTTTGCCATTGCCAGGATACCAAGGATTGGAGGTAGATGCTATTATGGCAGCTTTGGGTAGTGCGTTTGTGTTGGGATTTGTGTACCTGAACAAGAAACGCGAGATTCGCCGTTGGCATGGAGTTCTCCTTCTCCTATGCTATGCGGCTTACCTGACTTATCGCATCCTTACTCTCTAAACTCTCAACTCTAAACTCTCAACTCTCCCAATGTCCCCAATCCTCCTTCTCCCTTTCTTAGGTACAGTTCTAGGTGCTGCGATGGTTTTCCTTGTACGAGGATCTATGGCTCGCTCGTTGCATAAGCTTCTTTTGGGCTTTGCATCGGGTGTGATGGTGGCGGCTAGCGTATGGTCCTTGCTCTTGCCTAGTTTGGAGATGGGAGCCGAAGCGGGAGGTGTGAGTTGGTTGCCTGCTGCGGTGGGTTTTGTGTTGGGAATCTTGTTCTTATTGCTCTTAGATACATTTATTCCTCACTTGCATATTGGCTCGGATACCCCAGAAGGTATGATTCAAAACTGCCGATGGAATCGCTCAACGATGTTGGCGGTAGCAGTTACGCTTCACAATATCCCCGAGGGAATGGCAGTTGGTGTTATTCTCGCTAGTGCTATGGCAGAGGGTAGTATGATTCCTATGTCAGCAGCTTGGGCGTTGGCGATTGGTTTGGCAATACAGAATTTCCCCGAGGGAGCAATCTTGTCTATGCCCTTGCATTCAGAGGGCATGAACAGAGGTAAGGCGTTCTTGATAGGTGCTTTGTCGGGAATAGTAGAGCCTATCGCTGCGGTTTTAACGATACTTCTTATCGGTTTCATCGCTCCTACTTTGCCTTATCTCTTGGCTTTTGCTGCAGGTGCAATGATGTATGTGGTAGTCGAGGAATTGATTCCAGAGGCGCAAACCGAACCGCATAGCAATATCCCCACACTCGGTTTCACCGCAGGCTTTGTCCTAATGATGATATTGGACTCCGCTTTGTAGTCGCTCAGTCAGTTACGCACTATTCACGCACTATTCACGCACAATATACGGACAATACACGCACTATTCCTATCCTTTTCTTATCCTTTTAGTTAGATTTGGCAATTTATATTAAGTGTACAAAACTCGCATAAATAGCAGATTTTCAACCAATATTTTCTTTTTATAGGGTACAATATGGTTGGCCTATTGGATATTTGCTAAAAAATGTGTACCTTTGCAATCGAAATCATACTTTCTGCCTATGAAATCGAATGCCGCACATATCTGTTACACCTTCTTTTATGTTCTCGCACTAACTATGTTCTCCTCTTGCTCTGCATGGCGCGAGGCAAAAGCTGTGATTGTTGAGGCGGATAGTTTGGACCAAAACGAGCATATTCTCTATTCCGACACGACCGCTCTGCAACAAGCAATTCACACACTAGACAATCCTTTCGGCAGGTTATTTTATAGCGATCAACTTGGCAGAGCATACTACTATCTCGGACGCAATCTCTCCAATGAAGGTGCAATAGCGCAAGCTGCCTCCCAATACGTTGAGGCTGATCGCCTACAAATATCTGACCCTCTTTACCGTGGACGCATTAATTCCTGTATGGCACATATCGCCAAACAGAACGAGAGCGATAGCCTCGCCCTTATTTTCTTTCAACGGTCTAATCACGCTTTCCAACTCAGTGGCAAAGAGTGGTATTACGCGCATACCTTATTAGATGTCGCCGAATTCAACGCTTACCTTCACTATTTCCATCAAGCAGAAAGTGTGCTACATCTCGCCCAGTCATTCGCTTTAGACTCCTTCTATCTCGCACGCTTCTATGAGACCAAAGGACTCTATTTCTACGAGCAACTCCAATACGACTCTGCTCTTTACTATTTTCACCAGAGTCTAGACTTCTGGCAGTATGAAGAATACAAATTCTTTACCTACAAGAAGCTTATGCAAGTTTATCTAGATATGAACAATTTTGCGCAGGCCCTTCCCTTTGCAAAAAATATTGTAGACCTATCTAGCGATCCCAACGATTTGGTTAATGCTTATTACTGCTTGATGCAAGACGCCAAAGCCCAAAACGACATCGAGCGACTGAGCCAATATGCTCATGCTCGCCAAGATGCCAATGTCTTGCTACACGATGAAATCGGCAAATACAAAGGAGCTTTAACGATTTTGCAAGACTATGTGGCTAATCCTTATCCATATCGCTGGGCATGGATTGCTATTCTAACTGCATTGGCAACTTGCTTGATTTTAATACTCGGTATTGTCCTCCACCGCCACCATGCGAGAAAAAGCCTACAAGTAGCTAATGACCAAATCGATGATTTGTATTTTGATGTGCAACTTTCCGACATTCGTGCCAAGTATTCTCATCCGCGCAAACAGTGGAATGACTACAACGAGTTGAAGAAAGAACTAGACAGTATATTGCACGATTGGTTCACAAATTTAGATGAATTAGGGCTGTCCAACAGGGAGAATGTCTTCTGTGCTTATATGCTTCTTTACCCTCACGCGTCACTAGAAGAATTGGCGGATTGGATGCATTATTCCCCTACAGGAATCAGCACCTTCAAACGCCGCATAGCACAGAAACTCGGAATATCCACCAGAGAATTATACGATTTCTTGCATGACACATTAGTTAAACCCGAAAAATAAAACTGTACATTTCACTATATAACCAACAGAATATTAGATATATACATTTTCGATATTGCTACAATTGCTTCGTGCTATTGCACCATTGACAAATTGGCAGTAATTTTGCAGCGAAATAACAAACCGCATAGAGTATCACTACCCTAATTCACCTCTATTAACTACGGTTGATATACGGTAGATACACGGTAGATATACGGTAGATAAACGGTACATTAGTATAGGAATACCTGTATTGACCCTGTATTGACCCTGTATTGACCCCCATTTTTTGGACACATTAAGTTCTTAATTATGAGACCAAAAGTGTCATTAGAGTTAAAAATGGAGGCGTTAAAATTGCTTCAAACAGGCTTATCCGTTCAGTCCGTAAGTAAACAGTTTCGGATTAC
>JAZQSZ010000059.1:0-3515 GCA_045630365.1 Paludibacteraceae bacterium
CTTTTTAGGTTCGTCAACAGCTACAGACTTAAGTACCTCGCGTTCTTGACGCTCTTGTGCCTGACGCTCTGCTTCCAGTTTAAGGGCCATGTCCTTGTTAAATTCTTTAGCGAGCAGTAGGTACAAGTCGTCATCGATACGCGTATTAGGATCCGTAGCGATGTCCTTACCCTGCTTTTTACAGAATTCTACGGCGGTGGACATGCCGATATTCAATTCTTTACAAGCTTTGATAAGTTTAATAGCCATATCGTCGGAATTGGCTTGTCGCACAGAATTCGCCATGCGAATTAAAGCGACCGCCATTCCTCCTCTTAACTCCAGCCCACGAGGCTCTCGTTAGTCAGCGGCTTTGCCGCCATGGGACGGTTTCCCGCCTGTCAGGGGACTTCGTGGATTTTAGAGCGAGGAGGCCCTCCATTCCGGGAGGGGTTTTATTATTTATACTTAATTATTCTTCAAACTCGGCAGCGAGGATAGCGATTACCTCATCAATGGTTTCTTCCTCGAGGTCAACACGTTGGATGAGTTCTGCTTTATCTACAGACAAGACTGCTTTAGCGGTATCCAAACCGATCGCCTTGAATGCGTCGAGTACCCATTGATCGATCTCATCATTAAACTCGTCCAAATAGATATCCTCATTATCAGCGTCATCCATTTCGCGATAAACATCAATTTGATAACCTGTCAACATGCTAGCCAACTTGATGTTGTAACCACCCTTACCGATAGCCAATGACACCTCGTCTGGTTGCAAATATACATCCACCTTCTTCTCCTCCTCATTAACAGTCATAGAAGAAATCTTAGCAGGAGCTAAAGCACGTTGTACATAGAGATTAATGTTAGATGTATAGTGGATAACATCGATATTCTCGTTGCGCAACTCGCGTACGATACCATGGATACGCGCACCCTTGATACCCACGCATGCACCTACAGGATCAATACGATCATCAAAAGACTCCACAGCCACTTTTGCACGTTCACCTGGAATACGAGCAATATTCTTGATCGCAATCAATCCATCGTGTACCTCAGGCACCTCTTGCTCAAACAAGCGTTGCAAGAACAATGGAGAAGTACGAGAAAGGATAATCTTAGGGTTTTGGTTCTTGTTATCCACTTGTACCACTACGGCACGCACTGTATCACCCTTGCGATAGAAATCGCTCGGAATTTGATTTTGCTTAGGCAAGTAAAGTTCGTTGCCATCCTCATCTAGGAGCAACATCTCACGCTTCCATACTTGGTACAACTCACCACTAACCACTTGTCCAAGCATCTCGCTATAGCGCAAGTAGAGACTCTCCTTTTGGAGATCAAGAATACGACTAGCCAATGTTTGGCGAAGGTTGAGAATCATACGACGACCGAAGGTAGAGAGATCCACTTTATCAGTTACCTCCTCGCCAATTTCTGCCTCATCATCCAATGCCAACGCTTCTGTGATACCAATTTGTGTATTCTCATTAGCCACATCATCATCCTCCATTACGAGGCGGTTACGATAGATCTCCAAGTCACCTTTATCAGGGTTGATAATCACATCGTAGTTAGCAGCTGTACCATACATTTTGGTAATTACATTACGAAAAGAATCCTCCACAACATTAATGAATGTTTGGCGGTCAATGTTTTTGAGTTCTTTAAACTCTGAGAAATTGTCAATCAAGTTAATTGACTCTTGTTTTTTTGTTGCCATATTTTTTGTAAAGTTCTAATAGTTTCATTCTTAAAATTTCAAATCGTACTTGGTGTACTTAACTGCATCGTAGGCAAAACTAAGAGTTTGAATCTCTTTTTGTTTGCGCTTTTTACCTTCTACCTGCACCATCACCTCTGTGTCAATAGCAAATGTCGTCTCATCTACACTCACCAGTACACCGCGGTATTTCTTACCATCCGCAGCAAGTACTTCCACATCGTGATTCAAATGCTTTTGGTACTGCATTTGGGTTTTGAAAGGATCAGTAATACTCACACTTCCCACTTCTAGCGAATAATCATCAATGCCCTGTGCATCAATCCGTTCCACTAGATAATGATTCAACTCAGCACAGAATTCCACATCTACGCCTTCTAACTTATCCACTTCTACTAGGATTTCGTTCTGAGCACTAATTTTCAGCGTAATCAACTCGTAACCAGTGGTTTGCAACTTCTCTTCAATAAGAGTTTGAATATATTGTTTGTCCATCATAATCTATATTCTATAAAATCGAGGGAACCGTATTCGGGTCCCCTCGTTCATTTCCGGTGCAAAGTTAGTACTTTTTTACGACATATGCAAATATTTTTATAAAAAAATATGAAAAAACTTATTCCAACCACGGATATTGCTTTTTTAGGCTTTGCAACCGATTCTCTGTGCGTTGGGCAAAAGCAATCGCCTCAGCGGTATCTGGATGCAAAAAACGATGATGACGATCACGCCAAAACTGATGCAAAGTACGCATTTCATTTTGCGTTTCAACCGTCATATACGCCTCCACAAAACGCTCCCAAATATAATCCACAGCCACCTGAGATGGGTGCACCATATCCTCTGCATAAAAGCGATAATCACGCAATTCATCCAACATAATCTCGTATGAAGGAAAATAGGAAACCACTGCGCTATTGGATACCAGACAATCAATCGCTTGTAGGAGAATTGCCTTGCTAATCTGATTTTCATGCAACCCATCTTTGATGTGACGAATCGGACTCACGGTAAAAATCCAATGTTTATCCGACATCTGTTCGATTATTGGTTGCCAAGTCTGTACAATTTCCTCTACGGTTAAGCGCCTACGAACAAAGTCCTTCGCAGGTAGTTTGTGACAATTCGCCACTACCATACCATTCTTCTCATATACCCACGAAGTACCAAATGTAACAATAATGGTCGAGGCCTCTTGTAGGGCATTACGCATCATCACCTGACTCTGTTCATAATGGCGAAGTAGTTCGTTTTTATCCGGATGAGAAAAACTACCATGATGCATCATAGAATGCCATAGACCATTGTGGAAAGTGATAGGCAAATGATCATAGTCCATTGGCAATAGGCTATTGGCTATAGATGCTGGATTATACAATGTACCAAAGGGATTAACAGTCGTTTGGAAATAATATTCGCCAAACTTTTCGCCCACATTATCCGCAAAACAAGAACCCAGTAACAAGATTCTATCTTGATACCCTATTTTCTTTTCTGATGATTGGATATTTACTTTGGTCAACAACTCCATATCTATTCAAAATGCATTACCTTAGCAGGACTAATTTGAGTAACGATAGCAGATGGGGCAAGCAATATTCCCCAAGACACCAATATGGTTCCCACATTGAGCAATATCCACCATCCCCAAGGGAATGCCACTGGCACATAACTTACATAGTAAGAGGCTGCCTCTAGAGGTATCATATGTGTAAAATATTGCAGCATACAAAGACCCAAACCTAGCACATTACCTATCAACACACCCTTACCTATCAACATCAATGCCTGATAAATAAACACTCGT
>JAZQSZ010000060.1:0-25055 GCA_045630365.1 Paludibacteraceae bacterium
GAACGGAGTGAATGAGTTTTTGTGAGAACCCAGCAGCGATTTGTTAAATCGTTTGCGACGAGAGTAAAAATTAAGGCGCATTTATGCTCGCATAAAATGCGGATTAGTTGTTTACGCTCGAAGCCGCGTGGGCTGAAAGCATAGCGGTGGTGGGTTCGTCGTTTTTGATTACATAAAAAATGTTTTCTCTATTTTCATTTTGTTTTCTTTATTTTTGTTTCTCAATCATTCAACCACTAATTCCCACACGATTATCTTACACTCCGAGTAGCACCCTCCACCATTCGCATCTCGTTCGCATCCTGAACATCACTGAAGGGTGCGTGCAGGATACATACAGGGTTTTTCAGTCCATTTTCAGTCCAATTACGAAACCATCACGGGACCATGTCCTAAGATGACTATAACAGCGAAGCAGATCGTTCGAGTGCAACGCACGAGAAAAGAAAAAGTAATAAAAGAAAAAGAAGCAAAAAGAAAATTATAAAAAGAAAAGTCCTGTCCTAGTCCTAGTCCCCCTATAATCCCCCTAAAGGACAAGACGGACAAGACAGGACTTTAAAAATAATTTAAAAATAATATTTATCTCACTAATCATTCACCATAAAACAGCAATCCGCAGCTATTAGCCACGGATTGTTGTTTGTAATAAGTGAGGGGTGGAAGATTATACACCTTCGATGTCTTGACCACCGCCACCAACGCCACCACTTACAGCCGCTATTTGACAAAGAGCAGTTTCTGGTGCGAACTCAATTAATTCTGTTTGAGGTTGATTATATTTTTTCATAATGATTGTTAATTTTCAATTATTAGTTTTGACAAAAATATTAAAAATAGGATAAAAATATAAAAAACAATTTTAATGGTAAATAAACCTAGATACATCCTTTTGAGTGCTTTCGCGCTATGCGCTTATATGCTTTTGCTGCTAAAAATGCCTTAAAAGTACACTTTCAGTCCTTTTTAGCACCAAAATCATCACCCATTATGGGGATAAAGCACTCAAAAGCCATAAACATAGATAAAATTTACTATTTTCTATTCCTTAGTCTTCCTACCCCACCCCCTCCTCAAAAGGAGGGGAGGAAGGCGGGTTTGTTTATCTTATTTTACTAATTTACCTTGTGCGTCGTACATCTTTTCACCACGGAGGATAAAGAGTTGACCGTTAATAATAGTCTTAACTGGTTGTGCTGAAGCATCTATATTCTCCATGCCTGTAGCCACTTGCGGAGCTTGTCCGATTGCGATACGGCGTACACCAGGAGCTGGAGCAGAAGCTTTTGTTTGTATTTCAGACAACTTGAAGTAAGCACGGTTGGCTGCCACAAATACTCTATCACCTGTAACCTCTGCATATCGATTACCTGGAAGCATAATATAATTGCCAGCATTGGGCGCTAATGGCTCGCGTGTGTAAGAACCATATAAACCATTGAAATATCCTGCATCTGCATTTACATTATCGGTATAGAACACATACAATTTCGTTGCTCCTGTATTTGGGAATACCACATATGGAGTACCACCTACCATTGTTGTTCCTACCTCATCTAAGAGAATTGTTGTTCCTTCCATCTTAGCCACAGAGAATGCAGAAGCTCCGAGTAACAGACCACCATTAGGCAAGCAGATTGTTCCGTAATCACCTGAAGTTACTTCGCGTGTGTAGTCAGGTTTAATTGCTTTCACCAAGCGAACACTTTGACCGTAGCGGCCTTTTTCGCCCCAAACAGCACCAGTACCAATGGTATATTTATCACCACCAAGAGCTTGAATATTGTGGAGGTAAGAAACATCTTTGGTAGACTCATTAATAGTGCTTGTCCAGTAGTAGCAATAGATATTACCATTATCATAGTGTTTGTAATGACCATCACTATCAAGTTCTACTACACCTACCATATGTGGAGAAATAGTAGTATTACCCCAACCACCAGTACGACGACCAGCAGCAGGCAAGAACACAGCGCCTGCTGCTTCAAGTTTAGCCCATTGCTCAAGAGTGTAGTTATAGATATTTACTTTGAAGTAATCGTCATATGCAGCCGCTACATTAACATCTGCTGGCATAGTCCATGCGTCTGGGAAGAGCATGATACCTACAATATCTTTTTCACCATTATTTACTTTAGCGATTTGCTTCAAAGAAGAAGCGTTAGTACGCTCATTGAGGAGGTACTTCCATTGATCAGCGGAGAGGGTGTACCAATCTGTCTCATCCACGAGTTTACCCCAATCTACGAAGCCACCATTGTAATCTTCGTTCTTATTGGAAGGATTCACACCAAACTTACCATCTGCACTCCAGCCAAACATATCGATCTTGCCTTTATAGTTTGGATCACCTATGTTGATGTTTGCTTCGCCTACATAATCGTATTGATTTTCTGCGAATGACCATGTGTTGGTTCCCACTTCGTATTGGAGGTTACCAGTTGAGAATTGTACGAACTTGTCATCTGCAACAGAGAAGATACCTTTTTCTACGGTCTTAACACTTGAGGTATTTAAGTTCACATATACAGGAGCAGTAACGACTGGAAGTGAAGAATAATCATCTGTATCAGCATTGTCTTTATCATAGTTCTTAAAACCGTTTGCAGCCACTCTATATAAGAATGTGCGATCGCTAGATTCTATCTTATAAATGCCATCTTCATATACCCAATCACAAGCATTTGTAGAAAGTGTCAAATCAGCAGAATTAACCGCACTCAAATAATTTTCACCATTTTTGAATGTAGCATTTCCATCAACGACAGCACGCTCCCACTCGATGAGCGCTTTGGCTTCATCATCTACATTGTAGAGTTTGCCATCAAAATATGTTACTTCTAGTGCAGCAATAGTCTTATTATCAACCTTGTCACCCTTCAAAGCATACCATTTACCATCATATTCAGCGAGGACAACCACTTTTTCCTTAGTTGATTTAGGCGTTACTGTTACCTTAAACTCAACAGTCTTACCCATATAATCAGCTGCGGTTGCAATAGTTGCTGTAACAGTTGCAGTACCCACGGCATTTGCAGTAATCACATTGTCAGACAAAGAGATAGCGTTTGCTGCGTTCTCCTTGATAGTGTAGGTTACAGCAGTCTCCGCAGCAGCAGGAGTGATAGTAGCAGCGATAGTTTTGGTTTCACCTACCTCCATTGTGATGTCTGCGATAGTGATAGTAGCTGCAGAGATGTGAGATACATATTGTACATTCTTAGCTTCTTTTGTACCATTATACAACTCATATTCATCAGCAATAACCTTAATCTTATCGCCATTCTTTACACCTAATTCAGCGAATTTCTTAGATTCACCAACTGCGTTCAAGCAACCATACACATAGATTGTACCGCTTGCATCGGTCAAATCGAAGTTACCATATTTCATGCTATTGCCTTCTGTAAGACCACTTACAATACCCTCAAGATAGCAGCGACCACCTTCTGCTGCGATGAATTCGGCAACAGTCTTAGTAGGAATATCATTTACGGTCAAGCCTGTTACTTCATATGCAGCACTTGAAATAGAATTGTATGTAGCTGTAACATTGACTGATGTTTGTCCCTTAGTCAATGTAGCAGGATCAATTGTCCAGTTTGCGTAAGTGGTTACAACCTCAGTTGTTGCATCGCTATAGGTAGCTGTTACAACCAAACCAGCTGGATCAAATTTTTCTCCATCAACATATGTAGTTGTTGTAGGAGTGCCAGATACAGCAATACTTGATACTGTTGCTGGAGCGGTGTATGTTAGTTCTGACCAATCTGCTGGACACAATTCCCAAGTACCATTATAATCTTTCCAATCACAATTTGTGAGTGTTCCACTTACACTACCACCAAGGACCCATGTTGCGGGAACATTCCAACAATAAATTTCAATTTTCTTGTTTTCCCCTTGATATGGCACATTTAGATATATACCATTTCTATATGTTCCTGATACATAAATTTCAACTATAGGTTCTTTTGTTAAAGTTACAGTTACTTTGGTAGGTGCTTCTGTTGGGGTAATATTTGCTAACAACTCTTCTAACGATGCAAACACTTTATCTTTACCAGCTTGGGTTACAGGAATAACAACAACAGCAGGATCTATGGCACCAGTTGTTTCAGGAGCGGTGAGTTTGATATATGCTTTACGCTCTGCGTAAGTTGTATTCTCTGCAACGGTGTAAGCAATGTTCTTATCGCCATCAAGAGAAGCGGTCAACCAATCAGCGGTGAATGTCTCTGTGCAAGCGGCATCATTAAAGAGAGCAACTGCAACATTTTCGGTTTTTACATTATCGTAAGTTACAGTTACCTTACCATTAGCACCGGCAGCAGTAGCTGAAACAGTCGTTGGATTTACCTCTGCTTTTGGAGCAGCGGCACAAGTGGTTGAGTAGTTAGAGTAAGTTGGAGCGGAAGCATAAGTTACTTCAATTGCTGTAAAACGAATTTGACCTTTATTCTCATCTTCATTAGTATCGCTCACTGAGAATGTAGCTGAAGTACCACTTACTTCAACTGCATTGCCAGATGTAAGTTTTGTACTACCATACAATAGAGTTCCATCTGAAGAGTTCGTGAATGTAAACTTAACAGATTTTAGTTCACCAACGGTGGTAGAAATGGTTATTGTAGCATTCTCACTTTGATACAAGCGCCAGTCTGTACCAGAATTGTAATATTTTCCTGAATTATCTTTACCTGCAACTGTTGCTTTTACATTTGCATCAATTTGAAGAGATGTATGTTTTGATTCGTTTGCCCAGCCATTACTTGATAGTGTATTTGCTGCTGTAGTCTCACCGCCACCTCCAACAGTTGCATACACAGCGTAAAGAGTTTGAGCAGTCTCTGCGAGAGTGTATTCTTCACCTGCTTTGTATTCAGGAGCATCTGTGCAATCTGATTTAGAATCCCAACCAACAAATGCTTTCACGCAATCACTTGTGATAGATGGCAATTTAACCTTATCGCCTTGCTTGTGACCTGTGATATCTTCAGTTACTCCATTCTTGCTCAAAGTGAGAGTAGCTGCAGGTTTCTCGTTCTCTTTGAAAGTAGCAGAGATAGTTACATCAGCTGCAGGCATTGTAAATTTGTTGTCTGTTACGGTAACAGGATTGCTGCTTGCGTCAGTTACGGTAAGAGCATCAAGTACATAACCAGTTTCTGGAGTAACGGTCAAAATGATAGTTGTACCTGCTTCAGCTGAAGTTGGGTCAGCAGTTACAGTACCATTGGTAGTAGAATTTACGGTTACATCATATTTTGCGCCTGCTTTGCGGTAGAGTGAAAGTGCAGCACCAGTACTTGTGCTATAGCAAGCCCAACGACTATTTTCTGCATTATCTTTATTGTAACGAAGATTAGCATTAAGCGCAGATGCAGCATTTTTCTTGTTCACAAATTCGTATGTACTAGTTCCAGTAACAGACCATAGTGCTTTGTCATCAGATCCATCGTCTAGCAACGCTGCTTTATTCTTTGCACCTGTACTGGCAGCGTATTTAGCTTTGTTTGCATTGTACAATGTCCAATATTCACCTGATTTTGCAATATGCCAAATTGTTGTAGCATCAGGATCCACGATTTCGTCATTTGAAATAGTTACAGGCAAAGAAGCCAAACGGTCAGAGTTAACTTCTGCTTTCAATGAATTTGTTGAAACAATCACATAATCACCTTCAATCAATTCACCAGCATGGAGAGTAAAGGTGCCTGTTGGAGCAGGTTTCTCTACGACATTCATTTTTACTGTTACCTCAGCAGTTTTGCTATCTGCAGTAGAAGCAACCGTAAGAGTTTGTGAGTACTCGCCGATAGTAGAAGCATCTGCTGAGATGGTAATTTTGTCACCAGTTGCAGAGATAGCACCAGTTGCTGTGAAAGGAGTACTTAAACCGCTATAAGTTACACTGCCATTCAAGTTTTCGAAGTTTACAGCAACGGTTTTATCTGCAACAGTTGCGCCTTCATAAACAGTACCAAAGTCAATAGTGGTAGGATCTGCTGTCAAAGAAACGACCGGTTCTGTGCTACCACCAGAAGTGGTGTATTCGCATACAATAGTGTATATCGTTAATCTTTTTTGGGTTGAACCACTTCCATTATCTTTTGTAAACTTTAAGTTTGTCGCTCCATTCAAATTATCCCACACCAAGGGTTGTGTTACGCTAGAGAATTGACAACCTTTAGTGCCTAACTTACCGCTATCTGCAGCTTTTCCATTTAACAACAAACGACCTGATTCGTATTGAGTTGCATATACTGTAATTTTATTGACAGCATAATCAGAACCAATATTGAAGGTTACATAATGTGCATTTACTTTACTTGATCCTATTGTTAAACCGCCATTTTTGTTGTATTGTACAGTTCCATCTTTAGCAATAGAAGTAACGACATTACTTTTAGTCAACCCACTTGCAACTTTAACAAAATCACTATAATTCGAAGTAGTAAGATCGCTTCCGCTTGTGCTTGCTAGTTTTTCACTATTGTAAAAATCAATGACAAACACTCCATCTGAAGCGGTAATTCCTGAATTCGCACCCCACGCATTACCGATGGAGAGGAAAAGGATTAGTAGTAAGGATAGGAATTCGCGCGAAGATACACGACCCTCATAGGGGGGGGGTATTCGCGTTTATGACACTTAAAGAAGAAATAAAGTGTTTCATAATGTTTTTGTTTTGATTGTTAATTATTTAGTTTGATTAGTTATCTAGTGTAAAATGTAAAGACAAGGCGCCTCATCGCCAAATCCCCTATCGTTTTCTATTTGCGTTTGAGGTTGCTCCAATACTCGCGAGGGCGGGTATGCGCAGCATGTAAAACTACAACACCTAAAATGAGATAGAAAACACTTTCTATCGTCCCGTATCTGTCCCGTATCCGTCTCGTAAACGGCTATTAAAAAACAAAAATAGGGCATACACCCTATTCTCTACCTATTCATCACATCCGTCGTTGCACCAAAAGAGAATATTCCCTTTATAGTTAGCGAATTATTCGCTTCTGTCATATTGATGCAAGATGGTTTCATTATCAAAAAGTAGTGTCTTAACCGTTAGTACTTTTTATTTTCGCTGCAAAAGTAGTATATATTTTTAATATATGCAAATATTTCTGCACTTTTATTTATTTTGCTATGTAATGTGGGCATTTTCACTAGTGTCCATTAAAAATAAACAAAAATAAAGAAAACAAAATGAAAATATAAAAAACATTTTTAGGTAACCAAAAACGACGAACCCGTAATGTGTTTTAATTTTGAAAAAAACATTAAAAACACTGCCCCAAAGGCATAACAGCTAATCGCTCTTATGGATACCCGTTCCTACCTGCCTACCTATAAATATATTTATCGTTAGTCCGTTAGGACGGTTCTCCACATCCGCAGGATGTAAATGCCTTTGCGTCAGCAAAAATATAAAAAACATATTCTTGGGTTCTTACAAAAACGCGTTCGTTTTACTCACTAACAAAAAAGCGCTACGCTTCAAAAACAATTAGCAAAACCCACCTCGAGCCTCTTTGAAGGAATTACAAGTAGTTCTCTACCCACTGAGGAATTTCTTCTTCCATATACCTCAGTTCTCCCGTAGCGCCATCGTATTCAGCAATCCATTTATACGACATAGCACTATTATCAAATAGATAAGCTCTATCAGATAACAAGATTGCCTCGCGCAAGTTAGCCAGCGACTTTTCATAACGCGTTCGTATCTTATCTTCTGGCACATCATGCCCACCTCTTTGCACTCGTGTATGAACACGCCCCACATTGATTTCCGGTGAAGAAGTAGATACAAAATAGAGATAAACGCGAAATCCTTTTTCCTTTGCCGCACGGATAAAATCTAACTTACTCGTATGTGACATTACTGTCTCGACAGTGAATGTTATATTCTTTTTCACGAGGAGCAATCCGTCCCTGATATACATCGCTACATAACACGCCAGATATGAATCAACTAAGTCAGGATTGAGTACAAACAACTTCTTGTCTATATACCTCAAATTTTCTACTCCACACTTTCCTCCCTTTAGATCCACAAAAGACTGATAGTCAATTTGAAACTTTTGCCAATCCAAATCCTCTACTCCATAAGAAAGAACATCTATATATTGCTCTTCACGCAACTTCTTTTCTATCTCGTCTGCATTCACAAACACTCCCCAACGAAAACTCTCGTTTTGAGCGAGAGCCTCATACACAGACGATTTTCCAGAACCATTTGGACCTGCCAATATACGCAAACGCTTTCCCATCCTTACTTCAAAGTGACAACTTTACGGGTTACCTTAACCATAGGAGGAACCTTGCCAACTATCACACTTTCTCCTCTAGTTTCACGATAAATTGTATCCCCACGCACTATTGTAACAGGGATATTCGCGCGGCGTGCAGAGAGATAGGCTGTAGACGATTTTCTATTCACCATCTTCTCTATCGCTGCATGTTCTTTCTTCTCACTCGTACTCATAACTTGGTAAAACTACATTATTGATTTCTAAATACTAAAAACAACCTTTGCGGTGCAAAGGTACAACAAAAAATTTGAATGTGCAACATTTTTTGCACTTTTATTTATTTTGCTATGTAATGTGGGCATTTTGAATAAACAAAAGGTATATTCAAAATCACGGGATATATACATAGTATATATAGGGTGTAGTAGGATACGAGATAGTACCGAGATGATAACGATGTACGAAGTACCGCTAATCGCTAATCCCATAATCGTTAACCGCTGCGCGGGTGTAGGGTGTATCTGTACTTTACACTTTTTAGGCGCACTTTTTGTAAAATATCACACTTTTTAGGCGCACTTTTTGTAAAATATCACACTTTTTAGGCGCACTTTCTTGCACAATTCAAAAAAAAGCAGTACCTTTGCAGCCGGAAACACTTAATAATCACTGCAATATGAAAAGATATGCTCTTGATCAACTAAAAGCATGGAAAGACCAACGAAATCGCAAACCCCTAATTCTGCAAGGAGCGCGGCAAGTAGGCAAGACATGGCTCATGAAGCAGTTCGCAAACGAATGTTTCGAACACGCAATATACATCAACTTTGAGAACAACCAGTTGTTAGAACATCTATTTGAAAAGGATTTTGATATTGATCGCATTCTGCTTGAGTTGCAAATCGCCACTCGAGAGACGATTACTCCTAATACATTGTTGCTCTTTGATGAAATTCAAGAAGTGAAACGCGGAGTTACTGCTCTCAAGTATTTTTACGAACTACGTCCTGAGCAACCTATTATTGCTGCTGGCTCACTTTTAGGGATAGCCATGCACCGTGATGATAGTTTTCCAGTTGGCAAAGTGGACTTCATGACACTCTACCCGCTCTCGTTTTGCGAATTTGCAGAAGCGATGGGAGAAGAGCTGTTAATCAAACAAGTTAAACAACAGAATTGGAACCTTATTACTTCATACGCTCCTCAATTAGAAGACTTACTACGCAAATACTACTACATCGGTGGTATGCCCGAGGTGGTAAATGCCTTTATTCAAAACACAGATTTCGTACAAGTGCGAACTATTCAGCAAGCTATTCTTGACAGCTACGACCGCGACTTCTCCAAACATGCACCTATAAACGAAGTACCACGCATCCGTATGGTATGGCGAAGTATTATCGGACAATTAGCCAAAGAGAACAAGAAATTCATCTATGGTTTCTTAAAGAAAGGTGCACGCGCCAAAGATTTTGAAATGGCCATATCCTGGCTACAAGATGCAGGGTTGGTGTACAAAGTGCATCGCACTAAAACAGCCAAACTGCCATTATCTGCATACGAAGACTTCTCCGCATTCAAACTCTACCTATTAGATGTCGGTTTATTAGGTGCTTTATCTGGGATTTCCGAACAAGCACTATTGCAGAAAAACGAAATGATGTCTGAGTTCAAAGGCGCTTTGACTGAGCAATACGTGATGCAACAATTGCGTAACAACCAGCATAATATCATTTATTACTGGTCGCAAGAGACTTCTCAAGGTGAAATAGATTTTCTTGTACAACAAGCAGATCGCGTATTGCCACTTGAGGTAAAAGCAGAAGATAATCTTCAGGCAAAGAGTTTGAAATGGTTCGTAGAGAACAACAAGGGTCTGCATGGTCTGCGCTTCTCTATGTCCGGATATAGAGAACAAGATTGGCTAACCAACTATCCCCTATACACAGTTGAGGCAATTATTTAGGGTGTAGGGAGTAGAGTGGTCTGCCAAAATGGCAGTTGTGCGCGTGTGGCACGAAAATTGAGAATAGAGTTTAGACATTAATTCATTAACTCGATAAACATTAAACATCATACAAATATGGCAAAAGGTAATATTGGGGTAACATCAGATAATATATTCCCCGTCATTAAGAAATTTTTGTATTCAGACCATGAGATCTTCCTACGCGAATTGATTTCCAACGCCGTAGATGCTACACAAAAACTAAAAACACTCGCTTCCGTAGGTGAGTTCAAAGGAGAATTGGGCGACACGCGCGTACGCGTAATAATAAATAAGGATAAAAAAACACTCACCGTCTCTGACCACGGTATAGGCATGACAGCCGAGGAAGTAGATAAATACATCAATCAAATAGCTTTCTCCGGTGCAGAAGAGTTCGTGGCTCAATATAAAGACAAAGCCGAAGCTATCATCGGACATTTCGGTCTCGGTTTCTACTCCGCTTTCATGGTTAGCAAGAAAGTAGAGATCTTCTCACAAAGCCACAAAGAGGACGCAAAAGCCGTTCACTGGTCATGTTCTGGAGACCCCGAATACACTATGGAGGACACCATCAAGTCAGAGCGCGGTACAGAGATAGTGCTGCATATAGACGATGAGTTTAGCCAATACCTCGAAGAAGCAACTATTGAGGGATTGCTCAAGAAATACTGCAAGTTCTTGCCAGTAGAGATTGCTTTTGGCAAGAAAAAAGAATGGAAAGAAGGCAAGCAAGTTGAATTAGACGAAGAGAACATCATCAACAATACCACTCCTGCATGGACACGCAAACCATCCGACCTCAAAGAAGAAGACTATGACACCTTCTATCATGAGTTGTATCCAACTCAGATGGACGAACCATTATTCCATATTCACCTCAATGTGGATTATCCATTCAACCTGACAGGTATTCTCTACTTCCCAAAAATAAAAACCAACCTCGATGTACACCGTAATAAGATTCAACTCTATTGCAATCAAGTGTATGTGACTGACGAGGTAGAGAACATCGTTCCTGAGTATTTGACGCTTCTGCGCGGTGTGATTGACAGTCCAGACATCCCACTCAATGTGAGCCGCAGTTACTTGCAGAGCGATAATAATGTGAAGAAGATTAGCGGATACATCACCAAGAAAGTGGCAGATAAGCTGGCTGAACTATACAAAGCCGACAAAGATGAGTTTGCCAAGAAATGGGACGACATCAAGATGTTTATCCAGTTCGGCATGCTCACCGATGAGAAATTCTATGACAAAGCGACGGGATTTGCACTCTACAAGAGCATCGACAACAAATACGCAACGCTCAGCGAGTATATAGCGCAAGTGAAAGAAGCACAGACCGATAAAGATGGTAACCTCGTACTGCTTTACACCAACGACCCTGATGCTCATTACACCTATATCGAGCGCGCAAAAGCGAAAGGATACGATGTGCTGCTCATGGACGGCGAACTGGATGTACATATCATGAGCCAAGCAGAGCAAAAAGGCATGGAAAAAGAGAAGAACTCTGAAGATAAACTGCGCTTCGTGCGTATTGACAGCGATACGATTGAGAACCTTATTCGCAAAGAAGAGAACACCAAAGATAACTACTCCGACGAGCAGAAAGAAGGTTTGCGCAAAGCTTTTGAGAACTTACTGCCAAGCAACGAAGATAAGTTGCGCTATTTCGTTACCTGCGAAGCTGCTTCCGCAGACGCGCTGCCAGTCTTCTTGACACAAAACGAGTTCATGCGCCGCATGAAAGAGATGTCCGCACACCAACAAGGAATGTCTTTCTACGGCAATATGCCAGACCAATACAACCTCGTACTTAACACCGCGCACCCACTCATTCAAGAGTTAGTGGGCAAGCAGACGAGCGAAGAAGTGCAAGAAGAAGTAGAGAAGAAGGGCGAAGGCGATGCGCCAAGCACCAAAGAGACCGTCATCAAGACCGTTTATACCTTAGACGGCGAAGATGATCGCATCAAACAACTGATTGACATCGCGCTTTTGGCAAGCGGACAACTCAAGGGTGAGGCCCTCGCCAAATTCGTCAATCGCTCCGTAGAACTGCTCTAAGACCACAAAAAAATGACACAAATTTGCATGTGTCATTTTTTTTGTGTACCTTCGACCTACTCCCCCTTGTTTTCAACAGGGGCCCCTTCGAATGTTACTGTCGCGTCCTATGGTGCATATTGCAAGCAATCACTACTATTTCTTCCATGCTCGCGCATTCATTATCCGTCAAAACAATCCTATTTATGCGAGCACAATAGGCTTATTTTTCCTTAATAATAAAAAAGAAAAATCTTTTTTTTGAAGAAATAGTCGTGTTTACTTGCGTATGTGCAGTTTTTGTTGTAAATTTGCACGAAATTTTACGCTATGAATGAATTTTTAGAAAAAGAAGAAGCTATATTGCAAATGCTCAAGACCGTATTTGACCCGGAAATACCCGTCAATATTTACGATCTTGGACTTATCTATGGCATTGAGCTGAAGGACGATGGTGTCTGCGAAGTGACCATGACACTCACCGCACCTTCTTGCCCTGCGAGCGATTTTATCGTGGAAGATATTCGGCAGAAAGTAGGGTCCGTAGAGGGAATCAAAGATGTGAATGTCACTATCGTCTTTGAACCCGAATGGACCAAAGATATGATGTCAGAAGAAGCCAAATTAGAACTTGGCTTCATGTAATTCATTCACCAACTCGCTAATTCATTAATTCATTAATTCGTTAACTCAACCCATGATATATTTTCTAAGCGACGCACACTTAGGCAGTTTGGCTATTGAGAACAACTGGTTGCACCAGAAGAAAGTGATAGCTATGCTCGAGCATATGAGCAAAGACGCGGCTTCTATCTATATGCTCGGCGATATGTTCGATTTCTGGATGGAGTATTTCAAAAGCGACAAGAGCAAATTTCAATACCACCCATTCTTCAAACAGATACGCAAAATGACACGCATGGGCATCCACGTGCATTTTTTCATAGGCAATCACGATATGTGGACCTTCGGCGGTATTGAGAAACTATGCGGCGCGGAAGTGCATTATTCACCTTGTACCATCATCCGTTACGGCAAAGCTATTTACCTTGCGCACGGAGATGGCATTCTTCCCAGCGACTGGGATAGAGAACCATACGAAGGAGAGAGATCCACACTACGAACAAAACAGAACCGCAAACGCATACGACGCTTCTTACAACTAAGAAAAATATTCCACTCACCCACCTTACAGTTCTGCTTCCGCTGCCTTCCACCATCGTGGGGTAATACATTTGGATACAACTGGGCGAAACGCAGCCGACTCAAAGAGATAGCACATCCTTGCCCTTACAAAGGCGAAGAGAACGAAGAATTGGTTCTCTATGCCAAAGAACAAGAATACAACGGCAACCACCGCGATTACTATATTTTCGGACATCGACATATCGAATTAGACCTGCAGATAACAGCCGATAGCCGCGTTATAATGCTCGGCGACTGCTTCCAGCAATGGACCTACGCTAAGTTAGACCATCACGGAAGACTCACACTAAACAACTACGAAGAATAAAGATTATTATGCATACAAGACAAGAACAATTGGCAGCCTTTGAACGGCTATTAGACATCATGGACGTACTGCGCGTACAATGCCCATGGGATAAAAAGCAAACATTCGAAAGCCTCAGAGAAAACACCATCGAAGAAGCATTCGAACTGGCATCCGCCATCAGCAAAAAAGACATGACGGAGATAAGTAAAGAAGTAGGGGATGTGCTTCTGCATGTCGTTTTCTATGCCAAGATAGGAAGCGAGACAAACGATTTCGACATCGCCGATGTATGCAATAAGCTATGCGACAAGTTGATTTTCAGACATCCGCATGTTTTCAAAGGCGAAGATGCCAATGGTCAGCATGTGAGCGGACTCAAGCCAGACGAAGTGAGCCAACTATGGGAACAAGTGAAACTCAAAGAGAAAGGCGGTAATAACACCGTCCTCAGCGGCATACCCGATAGTCTGCCTTCGCTCGTCAAAGCATACCGCATACAAGACAAAGTAGCCAATGTGGGATTTGATTGGGAGAAAAAAGAAGATGTGTGGGACAAAGTGAAAGAAGAGATCGCAGAGTTCGAAGCAGAAATAAACAACCAGCAAGCGAACGAAGCAACGAATAAAGAAGCTATGGAAGCCGAGTTTGGCGACCTACTCTTCTCACTCATCAATGCCGCACGACTATACAAAATACGCCCTGACAGCGCTTTGGAGCAAACAAACATCAAGTTCATCAAGCGCTTCAACTATGTAGAGCAACGCGCCAAAGAATTGGGTAAGTCCCTACAAGAGATGACTCTTGACGAGATGGAAGCACTTTGGCAAGAAGCGAAGAGAGTGTAGAGTGGAAAGTGGAGAGTGGAAAGTGGATAGTGGAGAGTAAAAAAAAACGAGCCCCGAAGGACTCGTGTGCGGCATAAAAGAATCGAACTTTCACTCCTCTCGGAACTAGATCCTAAGTCTAGCGCGTCTACCAATTCCGCCAATGCCGCTTCGCGTTCGGCAATCAGTCGCAAAGAACAAAACCGAAATCGAGTGCAAAGGTACAACAAAAAATTTGAATGTGCAACATTTTTGCAAAAAAAAACGCATATGCTTGCATATAAGTGTTTATTTGCTCTGCAAAAAGGTTGTTATTCGCAAAATTTTGCGAATGTAGCTTCGGGGGAATGCCAATAAGGCAGGCGGAGTCCGAAAGTACTACAAAAAATTTGACATATGCAAGAGAATACGCAAATTTTTTATCATATTCTACCAAACGGCATCAAATTGGTGCACCGCTGGACCGCTTCACCTGTGGCATACATGGGTGTAATGGTTGGCGCGGGTACACGCGATGAGCGTCCCGAAGAAAATGGTATGGCTCACTATATTGAGCATTGCGTTTTCAAAGGCACACACCACCACACCGCACGGCAAATAATCCACTCCATCGAAGGCATCGGAGGAGAGATTAACGCCTATACCACCAAAGAAGAAACCACTTTCTACGCCGCCACTCTCACCGAGCATGCACAATCCACACTGCACCTGATTGCAGAGATGATACTTGAACCCGCCTTCCGCAAAGAAGAAACAGATAAAGAACGAACTGTCATCTTTGAGGAGATAGAGAGTTACAACGACTCACCCAGCGAACTCATCTACGATGATTTTGAGAGTCTTGTTTTTAATGGCCATCCCCTTGCAATGCCTATTCTCGGCACACGCAAGACACTACGCCGCATCAGCAGCAAACCCCAATATGCGTTGGATTGGATGCACAAGCATTACAGTCCCGAACGGATGGTCGTTTTCTGCCAAGGAAACATCCGCCCTGAGCGTTTTTTCCGATTAGCAGAAAAAGAGTTTGGTCGCTTGCAGAACACTCCTACATCACTCCCATCCCGACAGTCACCCGACGGTCAACCGACGGTCAACTATACCGTAAGCAGAACTTCCACATATACTAGAAACACCCATCAAATACATGCCATGCTTGGCGGACGAGCTTATCCCTTGGGACACGAGAAGCAACTCACGCTCTTTCTACTCAATAATATTCTCGGTGGCGGCAGTCTCAATAGTCGCCTCAATCTTAGTCTGCGCGAGAAGCGAGGATTAGTTTATACGATCGAGTCCACCTACACCCCGCTGAGCGACTCAGGGTATTGGTGCGCCTACTGGGCTTGTGACCCTGAACAGTACGATTATTGTCTAGGATTGGTTCGAGACGAATTGCATAAATTATGCAGCACGCCATTAAGTAAAAGTGGATTACAAAAAGCAATACAACAATTGCGTGGTCAGATGGCTATCTCCGCCCAAAACCAGGAAAATAGCGCCCTCAGTATGGCTAAATCTATGCTTTATTATGGGCATGTTCCGCACTGGACAGACACATTCAAAAAGATTGAAAGCATTAGTACTTCACAGTTACAAAATGTCGCAAACGAAACATACTCGCCTGAAAAACTTTACACTTTGACATATAAATAGGCAACAAACGCACCATTATGCACATTTCTTTCGCCTCTTTGACAAACAAGTGTTACATTTTTAATATTTTTCAGCAATTATTCCCCCTTTATTAAATTTTTATTGCAAAATATTTGCATATGTCACAAAAAAGTAGTAATTTTGTGCACTTTTTCGTATCGTACGCGTAATATATAATGCTTATACGCGTGGGTATAATGAATATAAAGGGGCAAAAAAGGGATGAGAAGAAGCTTGATAGAATAACAATTAATCACAAAATACAACAAACAATGAAGAAGATTTTTACACTCATGTTTCTTGCGCTCAGCCTTTGCGTTTTCGCAGAGCAGCAAGCAAGCGGTGTGGTAGTGGATGGCAATGGCGAGCCTGTTATCGGTGCTAGTATTCAAGCCAAGGGCTCCACACAAGGTACTATCTCGGATTACGATGGTAAGTTCGAGTTAAGTGTTCCTGAATCAGTAAAGACACTTGTCGTTAGTTTCGTAGGTATGTCCACCAAGGAGGTAGCAGTAGGCAAGAATCTCCGCGTGGTATTGACCGAGAATACTGAGGTTATTCAGGAAGTAGTCGTAACGGGTTACGGTACTGTAGCCAAAGGTGCTTACGCAGGTTCTGCACAAGCAGTAAAGGCGGAAGATATCGAGAAGAAAAACCCATCCGACATCACCAAAGCTCTCTCGGGAGAGGTGGCTGGTGTACAAGTGGTTAACTCCAGTGGTCAGCCAGGTACAGTAGCAAATATCCGTATCCGTGGTATCGGTTCTATCTCCGCTAATAGTTCTCCACTCTATGTAGTGGATGGTATTCCATTGGACGCAGGTTCTATCAGTTCCATCGACCCAGGCGACATCGCTTCTACTACTATTTTGAAGGACGCTACTGCAACATCTCTTTACGGTAGCCGTGGTGCGAATGGTGTGGTATTGATCACCACCAAGAAAGGTAGTTCTAATGGCGACGAAGGTAAGATTGAAGTAGATGTTAAAGCGGGTGCTAACATGCGCTTATTGCCTATGCACGAGGTAGTAGATTCTCCAGAAGACTACATCGTATTGGCATGGCAGAGTTTGTACAACCAATCACGCGTAATTGGTAATCGTACTGAGAAGCAAGCCGTTAACTATGCTAATAGCAACTTATATGGTTCATCTGGTCTTCCTACCATTTACAACCTATGGAATGCAAAAGGCAATTTATTAGTAAACCCATATGACAAGATGGGACTAGTAAACCCTACCTTTAGCACAGATGTACAGCGTTTGCCTACATATGAGAATATGGAGAGCTGGTACAACACCTTGTTTAGCAATGGATTAAAGGCAGAGGCAACTGCTAAGATTTCTGGCGGTAGCGAGAAATTGAACTACTATACTTCATTTGGTTACCTCAAAGACGAAGGTTACTATACCGCTTCTGACTTCCAACGCTTCAATACGCGTGCTAACATCAACTACGAAGCAAAGAAGTGGTTGAAGGGTGGATTGAATATTCAATATTCATATGCTACTATGAGCAATCCTGTACAGGATGACAATGCAGCTAACAACGGTTTCCTCTTTGTAAACCAAATTCCACCTATTTACCCTGTATATGTGCGCGATGCAAATGGTAATATTGCTATTGATCCAAACAACGGCGGTAAGATGTATGACTATGGAGATAACGGAAATGAGAATATTGCAGAGGAAGGTGGTCGTCCATACTCATTCGGTATCAACCCTGCCGGCGCATTGGAGTGGGACAAACAAAGAGTTGTTCGCCACCAAACAGTAGCCAACGCATTCTTGGAATTTAAGCTCTACGAGGGATTGAAATTTACCGTAAATGCAGGTGTACAATACTTGAACAATCGTATTAATAGTTTGACCAACAAATATTATGGTGACGCCGCTGGTGTTGGTCGTATCGCTAATGCACAATACAACTACTTAGCCTTCACCAGCAACCAGTTGTTAGAGTACAACAAGACTATCAACGAGCACTCTATTCGCGTAATGGCTGGTCACGAGACCACTTATTACACCTACAACTACCAATATGGATATAAGAAAAACATCGTATTGGATAATGTAGACGAATTGGACAATGCCGTTAGTATGGATGCTGTAGAGGGTTATGCTCGCACGAGCACCTTGGAGTCTGCATTGGCTACCGTTACATACGACTACGATAGCCGTTACTTAATCACCGCCAACTATCGTGCGGATGGTTCAAGCAAGTTCGCCAAGGGTCACCGTTGGGGTCATTTCGGTTCTGTAGGTGGTGCATGGAACTTCACCAACGAGTCATTCATGAGCGATTACAAGGATTGGATCAAGAATGGTAAACTTCGTTTAAGTTGGGGTGTATTGGGTAACCAAGATATCGGCGACATGCTGTTTACCGACCAATACAACATCACTAATGTGAATGGAGGTAAGGGTTATATCTGGTCATACAAAGGCAACCCAGAGTTAACTTGGGAGCGCACCTCTACTATTGACCTCGGTTTGGAATTCTCTGTAGGCAACTATGTAGATGTAGAATTTGATTATTTCTACAAGAAGACCGACAACATGCTCTTCCCACGCTATGTAGCTCCTTCGTTAGGTTACGGCGGATATTATGTAAACGACGCAGCAATGGAGAACCAAGGTGTTGAGTTCGACATCAAAGCACACTTAGTGGACACTCGTAATGTAAAATTAGACCTCCGCTTGAATGGTGGTTACTATCGTAACAAGATGCTCCAAATGCCTATCGATGGCTATGACGAGAACGGCGACGAAATGCGTATGGTGATGTCTGGCGGTATGGCAGTAGGCCACTCTACAGCAGACTGGTATATGGTTCATTACGAAGGTGTTAACGAGAATGGTGAAGCCACCTACACTGCATACTACGATGCTAACAAGGGTAATTTCGGTACCACAGCAGCTGAGCTTGTTGGTGAAGGCGAGAAAGAGGACAACTACATTGGTTCTGTATATGAGTACACACTCAAGAACCCAGATGCAGACATCAGAACAACAAGTGTAAGCGGTGACCTGTCATCGTACGCAGGTAGCAACTACACAGGCAAGAGCTACATGCCTGACTTAGATGGTGGTTTCGGTATTGACTTCGAGGCATACGGTGTTACCTTGAGCGTAAGTTGCTCATACCGCATTGGTGGTTATGGCTACGATAACAACTACGCACTCTTGATGCACAGCGACAAGATTGGTAGCCGCAACTGGCACAAAGATATCAAGAACGCATGGACCGAGAACAACAAGAACACAGACATTCCACGCTTGTCTAATGGTTCAGACCAATATGCAAACATGGGTTCAGACCGCTTCTTAACCAGCAACTCATACTTAAGTTTGAATAATATCAACTTAGGTTATAAGTTCCCAAAGAAACTGATTGAGAAAATCAAACTGAACAACTTGCAGATTTGGGTAGCTGCAGACAACTTAGCTATCGCTACCGCTCGTAAGGGTTACAACCCAATGATGTCTTCAAGCGGTACTAACGGCTATAACGACTACTCTCCACTCTCTACTATTATGGGTGGTATCAAAGTTCAATTCTAATATATAGGAGGACAGAACAATGAAAAAGATACAATATTTATTTGCGACAATCGTTTTAGCGCTTGTAATGACTTCTTGTGGCGATGCTTTCTTGACTCGCTATCCAGAAGGAGGCGTATTACTCCAGGACCAATACGACGGTCTATCTAAGGCGCAACAGTTGGAAGGAGCCATCAAAGGTATTTATTCCAAGATGTACGAATACGGTGGTGACCACGATGCTTTCGGTCAACGCGCTATTGACATGTACTGCGATATCCAATGCGGTGACATGGCAATGAAGAAGAGTAACTATGGTTGGTTTGAGGTATATGAGCGTGGCCAGTTCCGCGTGTACGCAAGCGGCTATTTATGGTCATACTACTATGACATTCTCAACCTTATCAACCTCAACACGATGGCTGTTGAGAGCAGCGTGCCTGCTATCTTAGATGGACTTGCAGAGCCAGATAGCATTACCAATGAGATAGCTGTAACAGGTTATTACTATGGTCAGTTATTGGCTATGCGCGGATGGGCGTACGCTAACCTTCTTAATTTCTACTGCGACCCAATGGATGCATTGACCAAACCAATGGATGAGGAATTGGCTATCCCAGTTTACACAGAAACAGAGATTAAGAACGGCGCACTTGGTGCTCCTCGCGTAACAGTAGAGGAAGTATATGCACGCATTTACGAGGACTTATCTACCGCTATTGAAATCTTAGACGCTTATGGTGAACTCAATCAACGCGCATCTAAATTAGAGGTAGATGCCGATGTGGCTCGCGTGATACTCGCATACGCTATGCTTAACCATGGCAACAAAGATATCACTGTAGCAGACGGCAAGAACGCATATGAAATCGCTGTAGAACTCGCTACAGCAGTTATTACCAATGGTAAGTATCCAATGCTCAAGAAGGCAGAGCTCACCACTACTGGTTTTGCAGATGTAACTGCACCTAACTGGATGTGGGGACAAGATGTAACAGTAGAAACTACTACTGCACTTGCTTCATTCTTCGGTCAAGTGGATGTACACACCTATAGTTACGCACAAGCAGGTGATACCAAAGCTATTGATACTAAGTTATACGATGAGATCGCTGCTACCAAATGGGATGCTCGTATTGGTTGGTTTGCTGAAAAAGGAAGCAAGTACGCTTATGTACCTGATGGCAAATTCTACTGCCCACGCACCAAGAGCACCACAGCAAGCGACAAAGTGGATCGTGATTGGTTGTGCGATAATATCTTCATGCGTATAGAAGTAGCTTATCTCATTGCTGCAGAAGCAGCATGGGCAAACGGCGACTACACTACCGCTGCAAAATGGTTGACCGAACTCTGCAACGAGCGTGTATTGGATGGCAAAGATGCTGAATATACAGCTTGGACAGCTACACTTACCAGCAATGATGCTATCAAGAATGCCTTGGTTTACAACTGGCGTGTAGAGATGTGGGGCGAGGGTTATGGATTGCAAACACTCCGCCGTTTGAGCAAGAGCGTAATGTTAGGCGAGAACCACCTTAGCCGTGGCAACAAGGAGATTGCTGCTAGCGAGGTAACAAATCAATGCCAGATCCCAAGTTCAGAGACACGCTACAACCCATGGTTGGCAACTACTAACTTGACACACGATAACGGAAAGTAAACATCAACACAACACATTATAATTAAACAATTAATTATTTATTAACTAAAAACAACAATCATTATGAAAAAAACATTGAAATTTTTTGTGATGGCTTTTGCAGCATTAGCTTTCATGGGCTGCCCTCCAGGACCACAAGGTAACGAGTACACCAAGATTGCTTTCAAAGAATCTGCAGTACAAATCGGTCTAGGCGGAAGCGATAAACTGATCGTATTGTACGAGCCAACCACATTAGATGCTCCTGTATGCGAGTGGGCATCAAGCGACACTACTGTTGTAGCTGTTGACCAAAACGGTACTATTTATGGTTTAGCAGTTGGTAGCGCAAACATCACCGCTAAGGTAGGTGATTTAGAGGCTGTATGCAATGTAGAGGTATTAGACCCTATGCAACTCATCGAATGGGGTGGTTTCTCTGTATTCAGCTTGGATAAATCAACCATTCTTAGCAAAGACACCTTTGAGACAACATTATCTACAGGCCAAGATGTTAAGTGCGTTATGATTCCTGCTACCTATTATGTTTGGGATACCAATGTTTTCATGGATGAGAATGGTTATCTCAATGGCGCTGGTTACATCATGACTGCAGAAGGTACCGCATGGTTAATTACCGATGACCTTGGTAAAGGTCCTAACTTCTACTACCTCGGCATGGGTTCATTGGAAATCGTTCCTGCTAATGAATTCAACCCAACGGATACCGCATACGCATGCTGCGCAGCAGCAGGTATACTCGGTAATGCTGAGCAACACTGGGCTTGGTTGAACGACACCACAGGTTTAGTTGAACCTGCATACGCTGGTACAATGGTCGACGCTGTTGACTTCAATGCCGGTGTTAAATACCTCGAAATGTTCAGCGGCGTTGCTGGTCCAAGTATATTCGTAGGTGACGAGACTTCTGCTCTCTACATGGCTAATGTTGCTTGGTTCGACTACTATAGCGCATACGGTTTAACACTTGTAGAGACCCCAGAAGGTTACAACTTCAAGCAACCTGTTGAGTGGGCAAAAACTACTAACTACTACTACGAGTACCTCGGCGAAGAGGCTGCTCCTAAGTATGTAGCTAAGGAGGTTCGTCCAATGCAAGACATCCGCAAATTCAACCGCGCACTTCCTACCGATGTAATGATTAAGAAATAATCAGTTTGCATCATACATTCAAACAGGCTGCCCTCGGGTAGCCTGTTTTTTATGCACTATTTCTATTTTTTAAAGTGAATACTTGTATAATCCAAAAAAAATGCGTATCTTTGCAGCCTAATTTGGAAAAATATACACTTATGAAAAAAATACTATCTATTCTTTCTCTATGCTTATTGAGCATGAGTATGTTTGCAGTCATTGCGAGTCCAGAACCAATTGAAGTGACTCAACCAGACGGAAGCACACTGACTGTGAAGTTAGTGGGTGATGAATTCCATAGTTACTACACCACCTTAGATGGCACCCCACTCCGCCGTACGGCGAGCGGCATGTTTGTCAAAGACGCCTCTGTAGTGGAGATGCCTATGCAGGCACGCAAGGCACGCCAAGTAGTGCAAAAGCAGAATTTTGAGCAAAACTTCCCTCTTAGCGGTTCACCTAAGAGTATTGTTATCTTGGTTAACTTCACCGATGTGAAATTCACCTATAAGGTAGAGGATTTTCAAGACATGCTCAACACCTCTGGCTATAACAAGAACGATGGTATTGGTTCGGCACGCGATTATTTCATCGCATGCTCCGATAGTATCTTCTCTCCTATTTTCGACTGCTACGGTCCTGTCACATTAAGCAAGAACCAAGCATATTATGGTAAGAATGTAGGTGGAAACAATAGCGCCAATGCAGACCAGATGGTTGTAGAAGCTTGCGCATTAGTAGAAGAAATGGGTATTGATCTCGCGCAGTATGACACCAATAATGATGGTCGTATAGACAATGTATTTATCTATTATGCAGGTCATAACGAAGCAGAACACGGCGGTGATAACACTATTTGGCCACACCGCTATGTGATAACAAGCAACGAAACAGTTAGCGGCAAATTGATTCGTGATTACGCATGTACATCCGAGTTACGCGGTCGCTCTGGCACATCAATGTGCGGAATAGGTACATTCTGCCATGAGTTTGGCCATGTGCTCGGTTTGCCCGACTACTACGACACCGACGACAAAGATGCCAATCGATATACTATTGGCGACTGGGACATCATGTGTAGCGGTAGTTATAATGGTAATGGAAAGACACCTCCTACCTATTCTGCAGGAGAGCGTTTCCAATTAGGATGGCTCAAACCTATCCAATTACAAGACGCAGGTCCATACACCTTAGAGCCATTAGCCACCACCAACACCGCTTATCTCATTGCTCATAAGACGCATAACTTAGAATGGTCAAGTGCTGATCCAAACGAATACTGGTTATTAGAAAACCGTCAGCATGTAGGTTGGGACGCTGCATCCACAGCGCTTCCTGGTACAGGTATGCTCATTTGGCATGTCACCTACAATTCCGGCGCATGGAATTCGAATACTCCAAACAACGGAAATCCATTACGCTATGATTTGGAAGAGGCTGGTGGCACAAAGGGCTATTCTACCACGAGCGACCCATTCCCAGGCACAGCCAAAGTAACCCAATTCACTCCGCTGATGCATGACGGCACATTGGTAGAGCAACCACTCTTGGATATCGCCCAGGACGGAAGAAACATCACTTTCACTTTCAAGTCAAGTGACCGTTTCATGTTCCTTCCTACACCAATGGAGACGCTACAGAGTACCTATAATCCAGACACAAAGAAAGCCAACACTCCTTCTTACGAAATGAAGGTTGTGGGTACTGAGTTAGATCCAAGCACACCTGCAAGCCTTAGTATTTCTGGTCAGGGTTTTGCACTCTCATTGGATAATAAAACATGGAAAACTTCATTTAGTTTGACCGTCAATGCAGACTCCATATTAGATACCACTTATTATGTGCGCTACGCACCTAAAAAACAAGTGTGTGATCTACAACGCGGTACCATCACCATCCGCCAAGACAAGGCTGTGGGTACCTTTACCGTTTTAGGAACCAGTCCACGCCCAACGCTTATCGGTGCACCTAAGTTATCACAAGTTAAAGAGGTAACCCCTACTTCCTTCAAAATCAATTGGAAACCAGAGACAGACGCCGAGGAGTATTATATCACTCTCTACCATATTGAGGACGGAGAAGAGTCGCTCACAGAGAGTTTTGAGGACTTTGACAAGGAAGCCAGTGTACGCGAGGCCGGTTGGGTTTCTACCTTCCTGCGTACCACTACCAAAGCTAAAGCAGATGGATTTGTATCCGCATGGTTTAAGCAAGAAGGCGAATATCTCATCACGCCAGCTTATCCATTACCAGCTTCCCAACTATCCTTCTGGCTCAGCGCACCAGCAACCACAGACTCCGAAGTGGGTGCTATCGTCTTAAGCGGTTGGAACGACAAAGGCGAGAAGATTGGATTGGATACAATAGACATCAAGCGTAGTACCAAGCAATATACATATACTATCGACTTAGACCCAAGTAAGAAACTCAACCAGTTTGAACTCAAA
>JAZQSZ010000061.1:0-4618 GCA_045630365.1 Paludibacteraceae bacterium
TACTGGCACCTTGTATGACGAATATGGATGCGAGTATAACGCTGGACAAGAGATGGAAGACCTCTTCCCAACCCTTTGGGGATTGCAGCGAACAAGTTTTACTGAGTATTTTGATAGTGGACATCAGCCAGAAAGTGCCCCAAATCTGTTAAAAGCTGGAGATACAAAGTGGATTGGTGGTAAGCTATATTTAGATTTTGGTCAATATCTTCGTGAAGAAAATGGTAAAATATACATATACAGCGAACTACAAAAAAAAGACTTCGTACTATATGATTTTACATTAGAATTAGGTGACACGTTGACAACATTAAATTGGGATTACTATAATCCTAATAGTGATGGAAGTCCTAGTGTTGTAGATTATGATGTTGATGATTGTCAGATAGATACGCTTATAGTAACAGGTATTTCTACTATTACACTTTTAGATGGAAAGAAATACAAAAAATGGATATTTAACCATGGTCATTTTGGATATGTTGAATCCATTGGTACCTTATCTGGTAGTTTCTATGCAATATCAGAATATTGTATGGCAGTGCCGGGTTGTTATATGGGCAATCACCTCGTTTGCGCAAGCAAAAACGGTCAACTCCTCTACCAAATGGACGATACCGAAATGGAACGCCTTGGTGCAGAGTGCCTATGCGATTATGACCGTGGACCACGCAAGGACAATGCCAAGAATGGCAAGATAGGTGGCAGACCTACGCCTACTCAATGGAATATGTTAGAAGTAGAAACCAAAGAGATGGACGGCACCCCAGCTATCATGCGTGCAGAGACCTTTAGTTACACCTTAGAGAATGACTCTATCGTTACAAAGGGGAAGACCTTCTACCAACTTGCACGCCAATCTACCAAAGATACTGCTATCACCAAATCTTTTGTGGGTGCATTGCATTTCGGCGAAGATGAAGACAACCGTGTATATTTCCTCCGTGATGGAGTAGAGTATGTCCTCTATGACTTCACAGCCGAACCGGGCGATACCATCGAAATCTTTGCGGGTATCAACAACTACCCTCAAGAAACCACCTACACCCATGTCGTGACAGGCAAAGACACCCTAGAGAATGGCGCATGCCGCATGATGCTGGAAGTTGTCTTCCCTGATGAAACTTCCTCTGTAGAAAACGCACAAAAAGTGTGGTTAGCAGGTCTCGGCTCTATCGACGGTATTGTGCACAATGCAGCCACAAGAGCAACCAAAGCCCGCAGCAGCGAAACACAAACTTCCGTCATGCTCTGCGCTTGGCGAGATGACGACTGCCTCTACACTACCGATCATCCTGATTATGATTCTTATGGTTGTGTCTATAACCTGCCAACTGCAATAAAGGATATAGAAACACCAGGAGGCAAATGTCAAAAACTAATTCGTGACGGACATCTATATATCCTGCGAGATAATAAGATATACGATGTCCTGGGAACTCCAATGAACTAAGAACAAAGAAAAAGAGGATTTATATACCAGTTGACACTAATTTTATTTTAAACGACAATTATTGTCAATTCAGGCATCAATTATTGTTAATTCAAGGGGATGTTTTGGTTTTGCTCTAATGAAATGCAGCTGCGCCGCATTTGGAGAGCAAAACAAAATAGATAAGGAACATCGCGCGTCGAGGATTTGCTCGCGGGGAAAGCCGCGAGAGCTAAACAGTGGAGGGAGATTGACTCGGCGGGAAATCGCCGAGCACTAAACCATAGGTAGAAAAGGCGGGGATTCCAGAAATACCTGAATGACCGGGAGAGAAATTATACCTTACGCTTTGCCCATTTGATGATTTGCAAGATGCTGCCTTCGGAAAGAGCAACGATACCTTGCACTTCACCCAAAAGAGCGCGAGTCGTGATACCATCTATCTGCGCGATAGCGTGTATGTGAGCGAACGACAGCGGGGAGATACGGTATATCTGACGCGGGTGAAATATCGTGACCGCTGGCGCACGCGCGTGGAACCGATACGGTGGTAGATGTGCGGGGGGAGAAAGAGGTGGTGGAACTACCGCCCGAGCGGTATGTGCCGAAGTTCTATCGGTGGACAGCCGCTATCTTTTGGACGGGTATAGCATTACTGATCCTGTATCTGATCCTGAGAAGTTACTTGCATTTTTGACCCATGAGGGAGATTATATAGTGGCCAGGAAATAAAAAAAACGTTCAACTAGATGTTGAACGTTTTTTGTGCGTGACTATTACAGATTATCGAACTTTTGTTGATAACCTCAGTAGTGTTATTGATTTTATTGAGTGGTACAATAGATACCATTAATCTTATAAGTCTTAATTACGCTGCAAAGGTACTGCTTTTTTATCAAATATTAAAATTTACACTCGTTTTTTAATCCAAAATATTGCAAATTTCCAATAAAATGTGTACCTTTGCACCGGAATTCAAAATAATATTGCCTATGGAATAAAATCAGTCTAAAAAGACATAAACATATAAAGCGTTTGCTTATATTGGGAGCAATTCAAACTTCGACACTTTGAAACCACTTTCCTAAATATAAACAACGCTCACGTTTCAGCGTGAGCTTTTGTATATATTGGAGTGGTGGGTAGTCGAAGACCCGAATTGACAATAGAGCAACAGCCCACGCTTTTTGTTGTCTAATATCATCACATCGGGCTCTGTTCATAACTTTTAAAATAACTAATATGAAAAAAGTATTATATCTCGTGCTACTTTGTATATTAGCACTAAACATTACCTCCTGCATGTCAAAAGACGCTAAAGAGAAACAACTCCTTAAAGAGTATGAAACAGCATACCATAGCGGAGATGAGGCAAGATTTGAAAGGGCTAAAACTGCGATTCTCGATTATGGAATAGAAAACTTCTCCCCAGAGCACAAAGAAGTACTTGTCCTCCTGTTGCAAGCATTTTATCCTGATAATTTCCGTACTGAATCCACAGACCGTAATAATTGGCTTTATGGCGAATGGGAATGTCGTACTCCATATGGTACGATGAGTATTGAGATATATTCTAATGGAAAAATGTGGACTAGTACAGAAGGTAAAACTGTTCCTATTGATATCGAAGAAGATCGTATTTGGGCTAACTTTGGTCAATATGGTTCCTCTTATCCTTTAGATAGAACAAATGAACGCATCGGTACAGGAGAACCAGGGTATTGGTTCCATAAAGTAGAATAATGCATATATTGTCTTTAAATTAAATTTAAAACTCTATTTTTAAACATGAAAAAAGTATTTTATATTCTAATTGTGTGTACATTAGCATTACCAATGGTATCATGTGGTAAAAAGTCATCAAAAACATCAACATCTTACACCTCACAGTACAAAAGTTTTAGAGTGGCAGTAGATGATGGTAGCGTATACCCCGGTATGACCCTTGAAGAAATTGAAAAGATATGCGGAAAAGCGAGTGATGTATCCTACTCACAAGGGAGTGTGCGAATTGCCTACTATGGAGCATACCAACTAAGTTTCCTTAATGGTAGATATCAGTATTGGAATAAATGGTAGATATAGTACTATAATATCTATTAATTTAGGGAATTATATAGGAGTTAGCACCGAAAAATGTGTTAACTCCTTGTTTTTTTATACTTTTTTAGCACTTTTTTATATTTTTTTACCTTGAAATTTGCATATGTCTGGATTTTTTGGTATATTTGCATACTTTTGTTAAGAAAGTATAAACCCAAACCAACAGACTATGCTAAATTTTACACACTTTAACTCACTTATCCAAGTAATCAAACACTTCTCATCTGAAAAGAACTGCTACTCATTCCTCACACTCCAACGTTGGAAAGATGGTGTTGTTCGTTGCCCCTATTGTGGTTCTACACATATTGCACACAGAAACGATAGTAAACAACCATATCGTTGTGAGAAATGTAATCGTTCATTCTCTGTCCTCGTTGGAACTATCTTTGAGAATACCAAACTACCAATTAGCAAGTGGATTATTGGTATGTACCTTATATCTTCTCATAAGAATGGTATATCTTCTGTACAATTAGCGAAAGATATTGAGGTAACACAAACTACTGCATGGTACATGTTGCACCGTGTACGCACACTTATGAAGCAAGATGAGGACAGAAAACTGTCAGGTGACATAGAATGTGATGAGATGTATCTTGGTGGTAGAGAAACCAATAAACATAACAACCAAAAGACAGAAAAGACACAAGGTCGCAGCACCAAAACTAAGACACCAATCTTTGGTATGGTTGAGACCACAAAGTACATTGATGAAAAAGGTAATCCTCGTATTCATACATATGTGAGAGTGCAAATGGTGAGTGATTGCAAATCTAAGACGTTGATTAACATTATTGAGAATAATGTAGCAAATGGTAGTAATATTACTACTGATGAGTTAGGTGTATATTGTGCTATTGACAGAAGCGAGAAGCAATACTATCATGCTGTGGTATGCCATAAGGATAGAGAGTTCACTAATAAGGATGGATTTACCACCAATAGAATTGAGGGATTTTGGGGTGGATTTAAGCGAATGGTATTTGGTACATACCATATGGTAAACAGGAGTTATCTGTCAAGATATATTGATGAAAGTGCTTTCAGATATAATACAAAAGAACTTACCGAAGGACAACG
>JAZQSZ010000062.1:0-2217 GCA_045630365.1 Paludibacteraceae bacterium
CAGTGGGACGTACTCTTGAGTTATGACTCCAATGGTAATATCCAAGCGGCTATGCCGTATCTCATACGCAAGAAAGCCTGGATGAAGTATATTGTTATGCCCCAGCAAACACAGATAGGCGGCATATGGATTGCCAACGACAGTAGAGATCAGGTAACAGAAATTTGTCAAGATTTTACACGTCAGTTGGAGAACTTAGGTTTGAGCTATTACTACCAGCACTATCCTATCGGCAGCCCCGCTGTAGATGCCATGCGTGCACTCGGTTTCAAGACCAAAGAGCGCGTAACTTATCGCATAGAGGACCTCTCGGATTTGGACAAAGTCATCAATGCATTTTCCAAGAATAAAAAACGACAATTGCAGAAAGCCCTTTCCTTGCACGCAGACATGAGCATGAGCGTAGAGGATTTCTACCGATTCCATGTACAGTGTCTCCAAAAACAGGGTAAGCAAATCAGTTACACACGCGAATTTCTGCTCGTACTTCACCGCAAGACTCAACGCCTAGGACAGAGTCAGATACTCTCCATATGCAATGCTGACAACCAAGTACTTGCAGCAGCATTCCTAGTCTGGGACAAGCAGAGTATGTACTACCTCATCCCTTGTTACGACCTCAAATACAAGGACTCAGGAGCAAGCGCATTGCTCCCACTTGAGGCCATCAAACTAGCACGTCAAAAGGGAGTTGCTTTTGACTTTGAAGGTAGTATGATCCGCGGTGTAGCCAACCATTACAAACAATTCGGCAGCACCCGCACCATATACTACGGCGTAGAGAAATACTACAAGTGGTATTTCTGGTTCGCTAATGCATACAACTGGCTGAGAGAAAGAAAGATGCGATAAATCGATCAACCCAAAGAGCGATCGTATCGGCGCACCTGCAACAACATCCAAATGATTTGTGCCACAAGTGCTAGAGCGGTAAAGAACGAATAGCACATGATAGCAAGCATGAAATTGCCTGCCCATACTCCTATGCACAGTCCTGCCACGCGCATCACGGCTAACATTACCTCGAAGAACAAACCCCATTTCTGCTGCATGAACACATCAAACAAATAATTAATGCTACATGAGAGCAAGGATACATACAACCAAGGTAACATCCAACGGATATACTCGCCCGACACATGCCATTCGGCGCCCAACAACCATGCAGTCAAATCAGGCAGCACAAACCACAGTCCTACAAAAACAGGGATAATAATTGCTGAGGCACTCAGTATGAATTTTCTAAATATCTGACCAATCGGTTTTTGTTCGTGCACTTGCTCCATCGTATGTTGGTACATCACTTGATAGATAGCCCTAGTGATGGTTCCTATCGGTGTATACCCCAATAAGATAGCCAAACTCAAGAATCCGACAGCCTCGCCACCAAAGAAAGGAGTAAGTAATAATATTGGCATCTGACCTGCCAACATATTTACAAAACTGCGAGGCAATACAAAATACGGAAAATTACGATACACACAGGCTTGTTCACACACTCCTCGCCAAGATATTCGGCTCAAAGCAGGCAACAGTGTTTTTCGAGCCGACACCCAACTACTGAGTAGCGAGATAAGAGGTGCTACAACCACAGAGTAGATCATTCCACCCTGCAACACGCCACCCCATCCCATACCTAGTTTACCACCGGAAGAGAGCACGTTCTGCGACACTTGATAACGACTAATAGGATTGTATTCCTTATGACGTATATACCAATAATTCAACAAGTTCCATGCACCCATTGCAAACACATACAAGGGCATCAACCAGTAATATGAAACCAGATTAGGGGATTTAAACAACAGACTAATTGGCCTAGAAAATACCACACTCAAACCTACTAATACTGTAGTTGCCACCAACCACAACACCCCCACTCCCAACACTTGTTCGGCATCCTTCTCCTCTTTGGGCAGCACGATAGCATAGTAATATTCTGCGGTAGATAGTATCGCCAACACCCCGCCAATACTCAAGAACAGATTGAGCAAACCAAAATCCTCGGGCGCGTACATACGCGTTAATATAGGATAGACCACCAAACCGATGACCTGAGCCACCACATTGGCGGAAAGCAATTTGGTAAAATTGCGAACTCCTGAAGATTTAATGATTGAACTTAGACTCATTCCGACTGCAAAAGTAGTCATTTTCTCGCAAAAAAACAAAAAATATTGATATTTTTCGCAAAAATCATGAATATATTTGCACAAA
>JAZQSZ010000063.1:0-5716 GCA_045630365.1 Paludibacteraceae bacterium
TATCCTTGCGCGCCTCCTTTTCTTTATCGTAGTAAATGGGGCGATAGTCCCACCCACGTGGTTTTGGTACTTTTGGAAAAAGTATCGACATTATTTAACGATAGCTTGGAACTTCTCGTCTGCAGCAAACTTAGCAAACTCAATATCCTTTTGAGCTTTAGCCTTCAATTGTGCATCACGCTCAATAGCGAGAGCGAGGTTCTCATATACTGCGTTGCGATTGTTTTGGCGAGCACCAACTACAGCTGTCAAATATGCAGTAGTAGCGTGTGGTTTCTCAACCTTAGCCAATGTTTGGAGAGCAGCAGCATATTCCTCGTTCAAGATTTGTTGTACAGCAGCGTTGTTGCTTGCAGAATTACCGTAAGCGTTCTTAGCAGCAGCGTAATCACCCTTCATAGTATAGAGTGTACCCATAGCAGCATTCAAGTCACCTGCTGTGCCAGCAGCCTTACCCAAATACTCCTCTGCCTTTGCCAAGTCACCCTCAGCCATAGCAGCGATACCAGCATTGTAGTTTACGTCAGCGTTAGTAGCATCCAATTGCAAAGCCTTAGCATAGCAACGACGAGCCTCAGCTACGTTACCTTGACCGAAGTAAACGATACCTAAGTTATTGTAACCACGATAATCGTTAGCGTAGAGCTCTGTTACTTTCTTGTAGATAGCCAATTTCTCGTTTGCGTCCTCTGTGAGAGTAGCAGCATAGAGCAACTCCTCTACGTTCAATGCAGCAGCATCATTCTTAGCCAAAGCAGCAATCTCCTCATCAGATTTACCAATCAAGTCAGTAGTCAAAATCAAACGGCTACGACGAAGAGCTGGCAATACCTCATCAGCGATAGTCTTGAATACAGCGCTGAGATTCTTGATTTGTGCCTCACGCTCCTCTGGGTCAGCATACATGCTCAACACGCGCAAAACCAACTCTTTGTCTTGGATATTGCTCTTCTCCATTGCCTCTTGGAAACCAGCCCAGTCCTCTGCAGTTACATTAGACTCGATAGTAGCATCCACTTTAGCTTTCTTGAGTTGTTTAGCCAAATATTTTTGAGATTTTGCTTGACGTGCATCAGCCAATTTCTCGTTCAAACCTTGCTCACCATCTGGAGAAGCATAACCTGCAACCTCCAATTTGTTGATAGCCTTGTTAGCTGTAGTATCAGCATCCTTGATAGCAGCTTGCAAGTCTTTCAACTCTTGAGATTTCAACTCAGAGTTACGAAGAGTGGTTTGTTGGATCAAGAAGTGAATATCAGCCTCTTGTACCTCTTGGATAATACGTTGGAACTTATCAGCGGTAACTTGAGTCTTCACATCCTTAGCAACAGCCAATTTAGCAGTAGACACAACACCATCAGCTACTTTTTGAGCAGGAATCTCAATGGTCTTCTTACCATTTACCAAGGTATAACGAAGTACCAATTCAGATTTTGCCATTGCTGGAACATAATCAAAAGAAGCTTTAACGGTGAAGTTACCACCTTCTTTGTAAGAAACTACAGTACCATTCTCTTTTGCTTTCTCACCTACAAAAGTGTATGATTGGCCTACAGCCTCACCACCCTCGTATACCAATACTGGGGTAACGGTCATAACCGCTTTCTTAGCGAAAGATTTTACAGGGAATGTACCAGTAATGTCAGCATCAACTTTGTTGCCAACAACTACCAATGGATCTGGGTTAGCCTTTACACTCTGAGGTTGAGTTGGGGCACCACATGAAGTCATAACAGCAAATGCCATTACTGACGCAAAAAGTTTCAATGTTTTTTTCATACTCATTATTTTAGTTAGTTTTATTAGTTTCTACTCATCTAGCACAAAAAGTGTGCAATAAGCGCATTATATCGGCTGCAAAGGTACAAAAATATTTACAAATGGGCAAATTTATCCATATTTTTTTTGTATTTTTTTGATTTTTCAATATTTATTACTACCTTTGCATCGTTTTTAATCCTCAAAATCACACTTTTTATGAACAAAAACTTACTTTATACTTTTTTAATAGGACTTATGATAGTTGCATGCCAACCGAGTCCAGAACAATCAGCCAATCAGTTGCTTTCTCAAGCTCAAACATTGGTTGATAATGGATCATGGAGACAAGCTATGTTGGTATTGGACTCACTCCATAGTACATACCCTCGTCAGGTGCAACAACGCCGACTAGCAAAAGCCCTTTCTGATTCAATCACCTATCTAGAAGCACAAAGCACCTTGGCTTACACCGATACCCTCTTGCCACCATTATTGGAACAGGCGGACAAGCTTATCAAACAGTTTCGTTACGAAAAAAACGACAAGTACGAGCAACACGGACGCTATGTGCACCGCATACTCTCTACCAATAGCAATACATCGCGTAATTTTCTTCAGGCTTATGTGCGAGATGACCGCGAAACGATCGTCAAGAGTTACTACTACGGCAACAAGGCAGTAGAGCAGCAAACACTTGTATTACAGTCAGATGGAGAGCAGCAAGAGTTCTCTGGAAGTAATCACCATTTTCAAGTGGAGGGTCATCATGAAATCATGACTTTGGAGAACGAACAAGCGCTAGCTCTGCTCAATTTTATTAGCGCCCATATGCAGTCAAAAGTTCGCGTAGAAGGCATCGGAAGCAAATCCTACAACAATTGGGTGTATTATCTCAATGACAAAGAAAAAGAGGCCCTTTCGCAGACCTACCAATTGGGTTGGCTCATGAAGGATATTAAACGTATCGAACAAATGCAACAAGTAGCCAGCAAACAAATTATGCACTACGAGCAAAAAAAAGAGGTAAAATAACAAATAAATTTGTTTTTTTACAAAAAAAGCAGTACCTTTGTCCCAAATTTTACTTAACCTTTAAGCGCTAAACACTAAACTATCAAAGTAAAATGAGTATTTTACAAAATATGACCGCCTTGAAACTATTGCAACTCAAGGCATTTAAATTTCAATTAAATAACCCATTCAAGTGGGCTAACGGTTGGTTAGCTCCTATGTATTGTGACGATCGAAAAGTCTTGTCATACCCCAAGATGAGAGATTTTATTCGATTGGAACTTGCACGCACGATTGCAGAATTGTATCCAGATGCTGATGTTATTGCTGGTATCGCTACCAACGCAATCGCTCACGGCGTATTAGTAGCAGAGCAACTGAGTCTGCCATTTGTATATGTTCACCCTACTCCTAAGGACCATGGACTAGAGAACCAAATCGAAGGAGACTTGCGTCCAAGACAGAGTGTAGTGATTGTAGAGAACCAAGTTAATGCAGGTAATAACTGCGTCAAAGTAGTTGAGGCACTTCGCAATAATGGTTGCAATGTATTAGGTATTGTAACCATTTTTGACTATGAATTCCCATCCACCCGCCGCAAGCTAGAGAAGTTGGGAGTGGATCTGATAGCCCTAACGAACTTGGATACAATCTTACACCATGCATCTTATATGGGTATGCTCACACAACACGAAGAGCAAACGATAAAAGAGTGGCAAACTAAACCTTCCAAATGGAACAAATAATATGGCAGAAATCAAATATGAAAGCAAAATAGGTCAAGTCAATGCTAATGCAGCAGATGTGTTTGCTGTATTGACCAACCTTGAGAATCTACAGCGTTTTGCTGATTTAATCCCACAGGACAAAGTCAAAGAACTTGAGATAAGTCGTGACACTATACGATTTAAAGTAGAGGGTTTAGGCCCTAAAGTCACTATTGGAATTGTGGATCAAGAAGAAAATAAGATGATTAAATACGGGGCGCAAAACATCCCTATCCCACTTAATGCTTGGATTCAACTCAAGCAGATGGATGAAATGGACACCCGTATGCGCATCACCATCAAAACCGAAATGCCTGCTATGTTCCGCATGATGATTGATAAGAAAATGCAAGCAGGATTGGATCAAGCCGTAGATATGCTCTGCAATATAAAATATTAAACTATATTTATTCATTACATACTAATCATTATTACCCATGGGAAAAAAGAAACGACACCACCGTATTCACCGCGAAGGTAGAGGAATTATCTTCTGTCTTACTTTTTTAATTTTTGCTATCAATGTACCAATATATTTGTATTCTCCTAATTGGTTATTAGCTATCACTATTTTGTTGTCAGCAGCGCTGTTGGTATTTGTCACTTACTTCTTCCGTAATCCAATGCGTATATTGGAGGTACAGGACCCTAATTTACTTATTGCTCCTGCTGATGGTCGTATTGTGGTAGTTGAGCCAACCATGGAAAATGAGTATTTCCACGAACAACGCTTACAAGTAAGCATCTTCATGTCCCCCTTTAATGTGCATGCCAATTGGTATCCAATCGAAGGTACAGTGCTTGTATCAGAACACCAAGATGGCTCTCACAAAGGAGCATGGTTGCCTAAATCAAGTACCGAAAACGAACGTTCATTGGTGGTTATTGAGACTCCTAATAAAGTGCAATTAGCAGTTCGTCAAATCGCTGGAGCAATGGCTCGTCGTATCGTCACATATGCTAAAGCCGGAGGTAAAGCACACCGTAATGAACATTTCGGTTTTATCAAATTTGGCTCACGAGTGGATCTTTATTTGCCACTTGATACGGAGATTTTTGTCCAAGTAGGCGAACATGTGAAAGGAAATGACACAATCATAGGTAGAATTAACTAATTACAATTATGGATAAATTTGAGAAACTTTTTGCTGAGTATCCATGGACCTTATCCGATGAGGCGGTTAAAGAGGCGGCAGCTGATATTCTTGCAAAACATTTTGACGAAAACAATAATGTAGAGGTGTGGAAACAATGCTTGCATAGCATTGATCTAACCACTCTCAATGGTGAAGATACTACCGAAAAGGTAGAGAAGATGGCACAAGCTGTTAATGAGTTTGAGGATCATTTCCCTGAGATTCCTAACGTAGCAGCGATGTGTGTATATCCAGCATTGGTACAAACCGCAGCAGATACGCTTACTGAGCCTATTGGTATTGCAGCCGTAGCAGCGGGTTTCCCTGCATCCCAAACATTTATAGAGATCAAAGTAGCAGAATCAGCCATGGCCGTTGCTGCTGGTGCAACCGAGATTGATATCGTGATTTCTATTGGTAAGTTCCTAGAGGGTAATTACCAAGAGGTCTTTGATGAGATCTCTGAGGTCAAAGCGGCTATTCAAGATGCTCATCTCAAAGTCATTTTGGAAACTGGCGCACTAAAGACCGCTGAGAATATCTACAAAGCTTCTATCATTGCTATGGCAGCCGGAGCAGACTTTATCAAGACTTCTACAGGTAAAGTGCCTGTTAATGCAACTCCAGAGGCTACCTACGTGATGTGCCAAGCAATCAAAGCATGGAAAGAGAAGACAGGTGAGAAGGTATGCTACAAACCTGCTGGTGGTGTAAGTACGACTGCCGAGGCGGTACAACACTATACACTAGTCAAAGAGATTTTGGGCGAAGATTGGCTCAATAACGAGTCTTTCCGTTTTGGTGCTAGTCGCCTAGCGAATAACCTCCTTACAAGCATTACAGGCAACGAGGTGAAATACTTCTAAACTACTGAACATCTAAACTCCTAAATAAAAAATAGAGTCGCAATGAGATGACCCCAAAAAGTTGGACAGATTAATAAATCTAGTTAACTATATTTTGAAAGTGAGTTCGGTATTTTACCGGACTCATTTTTAATTTAAGTTTAATCCGATCGTTATTGTAGTATCTAATATACTG